>JBBSFO010000811.1:0-2321 GCA_038238655.1 Thermomicrobiales bacterium
CAGAGGGCATCCGGGCTGGGCGAAGACGGTGCGGATCGTCGCCGCCACCAGTTGTTGCGCGCTCTTCGGCACCAACGCGAGCGCATTGCGCACGAAATGGACGCGACAGCGCTGCCAACTCGCGCCGTGCAGCACCGTCGCCAAGGCCCGCTTCAACCCGGCGTGAGCGTCGCTCGTCACCAGGTGCACGCCCGTCAATCCCCGCTCCACGAGCCCGCGCAGAAACTGCTCCCAGAACGCTTCCTCCTCGCTTGGCCCGACATCAAGCCCCAACACTTCGCGCCGTCCTTCGGCCGTGACGCCAATCGCAATCACAATCGCCATCGAGACGATCCGGCCGTCCTGCCGCACCTTCACGTAGGTCGCATCGAGCCAGACGTACGGATACGCGCCGGTGAGCGGTCGCGTGCGAAAGCGTTCGACTTCCGCATCCAGCGTCGCGCAGAGCCGGGCGGGTACCCTCTGGGCAGTATCGCTCTTGCTGATGCCGACGATGCCGAGCGCCTGGACGAGATCATCGACCCGCCGCGTCGAGACGCCGTGGACATACGCCTCTTGGATGACCGCCACGAGTGCCCGTTCGGCCCGCCGACGGGGTTCGAGCAGGGCGGGGAAATAGCTGCCATCCCGCACGCGCGGGACGTGTAGGTCAATCGTGCCAACGCGGGTATCCCAGCGCCGGTCGCGATAGCCATTGCGCTGTCCCGTCCGCTCCGGCGTGCGCGCGTGCCGCTCGGCACCGACATGCTGCGTCACTTCCCGTTCCATCACGGCCTCGCTGAACACGCGCATCCCTTCCCCGCAGAAAATCGACATCCTCGGTCATTTGCGCCTTGCGTAGTAACGTCGTCAGTCCTATGCTCAATTGATCGGTCATGGTGTGTCCTCCTTCTTTGCGGTCTCGACAACCGGAGAAGAACCACACCATGATCGTTTCCGTCAATCCTGACGCTTCCTACACACTTCCGGGGACATTACCCAGTACGGACACAGAAGTGTCGCTGTAGTACTAGAGGGTGTATGAGAAGGGTGTTACGCCTGCTGTTTGGCCAAGCGGGCGAGCAGCACGCGGATCATCGTCAGGTAAACCATCGCCTCACTGCTCGCGGGCAGAAACTCGTAATCCTTGCTCATCCGTCGGAAGCGACCGATCCAGGCAATCGTGCGTTCCACCACCCAGCGCCGTGGCAGATGACGGAAGCCTTTCGGCCGTTCGAGCAGGCTCCAGTCTACCGCCTGACCGGGCACGACCCACAGACCACGGGGATGTGGTGGATGTTTGACCACCTCGACTTCCCAACCCATCGTGGACTTGATCCACTCTTGTCCCGTGCCGGTGTATCCGCTGTCCACCCAGACCTTCTGCATCCGCGGGAACACGCCCTTGACGGGCTCAAGCAACAGTCGGACACCGGCACGATCCTGAATATTCGCCACATGCACGACGACTTTGAGCAGCAGCCCCAAAGTGTCAACGAACATACTGCCCAGAGGGCACCCGCGCTTGCGTCCGGAGAGCTTCTTTGCCCCGTCGTAGCCATGCGGACCACCCCGCTCGGTGGTCTTCACCGATTGACTGTCGATCACGCCAGCGCTCGGCGTTGGCTGTCGTCCGAGGCGGATGCGCCACCGCTCACGCAGCGTGGTCACGATGCGTTCCCACAAACCGGCGATGCGCCAGATGCGGAAGTAATGGTAGACGGTCGGCCACGGGGGATACTCGTGGGGTACGTAGCGCCAGGCGCAGCCAGTGCGCAGGACGTAAAAGACGCCGTTGAGGATGCCGCGCATGTTCCACCGACGCGGGCGACCACCGGGCTTGGCGGGTGGGATGAGCGGAGCGAGGATTGCCCATTCACGATCGGAGAGGTCGGACGGGTAGAGAATGGACATCTGATGACACCTCCACCGACGCCAATGATGCGGCAAATTCTGAGCCTGACGGTGCGCCGGTGCCCCTCATCTTATCCCTTCTCATACACCCTCTAGTGGCCCGTTAATCCCCATTTGAGCCACTGCTGCAACGCTGCTACGCTTGCCCTTCGGCGCTCGCAGGCGCGGCGCGATATCGCTTCTTGTCGGGGATGTGTGGTCATCCCTGAGCGCTATGACTGACGTGCGACTCTGGACTATATTTGATCCTTGATGTATAATAGGTTTGTTGCCCAGTGTCGTTCTATCGGTAGTTTGTGGGGTTCAGCGGGTGGATCGTATCGGAGGGAGCAAGGAGGCATTTGCCGTACTACGTACATTCCAGCAGCATCACGAAATGTTGCTTGTTTGGCCTCGATTCAGCGTCGCCGTCCCAAATCCACAAAGTA
>JBBSFO010000812.1:0-2316 GCA_038238655.1 Thermomicrobiales bacterium
AGAGACGTAGAGGATGCAGAGAACACAGAGAAAGAATAGGAATCAGTATTTCCTTTTTTCTCTTCTTACTCCTCTTTTCCCTCTCTGCGTCCTCTGCATCTCTGCGGTTCATACTCGGTTAAGCCAATGCCGCCTGGTGGGCGGTGCGGGTGGTGCGGGCGGCACGGGCGATAGCGGCGATGTACGCTTCCGCACTCCCCGCGAGGATGTTGGTATTGAGGCCCTGCCCGCCGTAGACCTTGCCATCCTCCCCGACGATGCGGACACGGACGGTCGCTTGCGCGTCAATGCCGCTCGTCACTGCATCCACGATATACGATTCGAGCTTGTAGTGCGTGCCCGTCGCCTCGTCTATCGCGCCGAACAGCGCCTCGACCGGGCCTTTGGCGGTGATTTCCGCACGATACTCGACACCGTCAATGGAGATCGTCACGCGCGCTGCTGCGCGGCCCACGCCGGTGTCAATGTGCCACTCCCGCAGTTTGTATCCGTCCGGCTGGAGCGTCCGCTCGTTTTCGATCAAGGCGATGATGTCGTCCTCGCTGACGTGCTTCTTTTCGTCGCAGAGGGCGATAAAGCGCTGGTACGTGCTTTCCGCCTGCTCCGGCGTCAGGGTGTAGCCGAGTTGTTCGAGCCGCCCGGTAAAGCCGTGCCGCCCGCTGTGCTTGGTCAGGACGATGGCGGATCGCTCCCAGCCGACCGACTGCGGCGTCATGATCTCGTAGGTCCGCTGGTTCTTCAAAATGCCGTCCTGATGGATGCCCGAGCCGTGCGCGAAGGAATTGGCCCCAACAATCGCCTTGTTTGGCTGCACGACGACACTGGACGCGCCGCTGACGATCCTGCTGGTGCTGACGAGATGTTCGGTGCGGATCGCCGTATCGAGGCCATCGAAGGCATCCCGCCGCGTCCGCAGCGCCATGACAATCTCTTCGAGCGCGGTATTGCCCGCGCGCTCGCCGATGCCGTTGATCGTGCATTCGACCTGCCGGACGCCCGCCTGAATCGCCGCCAGCGCGTTCGCCGTCGCCATGCCGAGGTCGTTGTGGCAGTGGGCGGACCAGACGACCCGATCGCCGCCCGGCGTGTTCTCCATCAGGTAGCGGAAGAGTTCGGCCATCTCGTCCGGCGTCGTGTAGCCGACGGTGTCCGGCACATTGATTGTCGTCGCGCCCGCGCGGATCGCCATCTCGAACATGCGGACAAGGTACTCCTTCGGGGAGCGCGTCGCATCCATCGCGGAGAACTCGACGTTCGAGGTGAACTTCGCCGCCTGCTTAATCGCCGCCTCAGCCATCACCATGATCTGATCCTGATCCTTGCGGTACTGATACTGGAGGTGGATCGGGCTGCTGCTGATGAAGGTATGGATGCGTGGCTCCTCGGCGGAGCGGAGCGCCTCGACCGCCGCCTCGACATCCACCCTGACCGCCCGCGCCAGCCCGCACACCGTCACGCCCTTCGCGCGCTCGGCAATCTGCCGCACTGCGTCCAGATCGCCGGGCGAAGCGATGGGGAATCCCGCCTCGATGATGTCCACACCGAGGCGGACGAGCGCGTCCGCGACTTCCAGTTTCTCATGGACTGTCATGCTCGCGCCCGGTGACTGTTCCCCATCGCGCAGTGTCGTGTCGAAGATATAGACCCGCTTCCCAGCCGCAATAGCTGGGCTGGCTACACTCGACGATTGGATTTCGTTTCCGTTCATGCTCATGCGTGGCATCCTTTCTTCCTTCGCATCGGCAGCGCAGGCTTTCTCGCCTGCGGTCGGTGAAGTAGGCCCGTACCCGGGCCTCGTAAGGCTGCGGCGAAGGAGAACACTGCATCGCGATACGAACCGTACCATTGTACTCCTCCTCCCCGCGCTACCGACCCGATGCCACACAAAAAACCCGCCCCGAAAAAGGGACGGGCAGAAAGAACTGCTCGCGGTACCACCCTCGTTGCCCCGCGCGACGCGGGACCACTCGATGCACGCGATAACGGGCGTACCCGGCGGCGGCTACATCTGTTCACCGTCACGGCTCAGGGGCGAGGTTCCGCGCGCTCCGCCACCGGGCTTCCACCATTCCCCGGCTCGCTTGGGCGTTGGGTGCGCATACTGCTCCCCGTCAATACCGACGCGTAGCGTAACAACAGGCTGGCCCGATGTCAAATTCTCCCGACCTGCCTGAAATACCGCCGAAGATTGTAAAAAGGTAGGACTTACGCAGTTGGGGCGGATCGGGTAGATTGACGGCATGAATAGACCGAAATGCTCCGACACCGATTACATCAATTTCCTGGTCGCTTCCCCGCGCGCCGTCAGTGGCACCG
>JBBSFO010000813.1:0-2315 GCA_038238655.1 Thermomicrobiales bacterium
ACGGTTCCCCTGGCGCAAGGGTAAAATGCACGCGCCTGCGGCGCGCCCTTGCGCCATTCACCTCCCTTTTTCTACTAAGCAAAGCAGGCAGGCAACGTTTGGGAATCCTGCCGGGAAGGAGGTGGAAAAATCCGGTGGCAAAAGAAAACATCTTTTGCTATCATAGATATATGAACGGAACAATAAAACACGAAGGAATCTCGCGCGAGAAGTTTCTCGCCTATGAGGAGGTTCGCCAAAGCGGTGTCACGAACATGTGGGACGTAAAAGCAGTCAGTGTGTTATCTGAGGGCAAACTCACCGAGGATGATTGCCGCGATATCATGCGGCAGTACGCGGTCTACGCGAAACGCTACCTTCCCAACTAAGCGGAAACAACGCTGTCAGTAATCGTCTCACGACGATACTGGCGGCGGCTCCCACCCACCCCACTTGCAGTGGGCAAGGAAAATAATAGTATAATCACAACTATATGACATTGGAGGAGCGAAAGCAGTTTGATGAAATCGTGACTGAGAACGGGCGCAAGGCTGTAAAACGGCAGATGAACTCCCTGTACACAGGCGGGCTGTTTGGGATCGCGCTTGGAATACTCATCGGAGGAGCAGTCCTCGATACAACGAAAAGCGTTTCCGTCACGGCAGTATCAATGCTTGCACCGCTTGTCCTTGCGTTTATCATGATGGATAAATCGTAGCTACCGTCAAAATAGACGTGGAGGGTTTCGCAAGCGAACCCTCCTAATAGCAGAAAAGAACGGAGCGGATGTCAAGGGCGCAGTCCCGCAGGGATCGGAGCGCAGCGGAGACCCTTGACGGGAGCGTTCCCCCCGTCTCAGGCGTTGTCCTGCTTGTCCGGCGATGAACGCAGGGTGTAGACCCGGAGGAAGTAGCTCGTCGTGAACTTCATCAGCGTGTTGCGATGGCCGCTCGGCCCGGCGATCACCTCGACGAGGACGTGCTGCGGCATGATCTTGCGCACCCGCACGACCCACTTATGATGCACCTGCGTGCCGACCCAGATCGATCCGACCGTCATTGTCATGGCGGCGACGCCCCTTCCCCGCGCTCCGTCCCACGGCAGTATGCCATGAGGACCCTCGGGATGGTTGTCGTCACGCCCCTCGATTGTGCCAGTCGACGACAACGACCATCGAAGAATCGCATCGTCGAAAACGTCGCATCGAAACGCTCAGGGAGGAGCGGGCACACAGACGGGTGGCAAGAAACTGCTCGACTCGGTGTGCAAGAAAACGTCCCGAACCTCCCGTTGGGACCGGGAAACAGACCGATAGGAAACTGCGCCATTCTGATATAGAACATCCTCTTTTCCGTTCGTGTATTTTTCCATTATAGTGTTCTCTCTGATGACAACGAATGAACAGTACCGACAGGCGGCGTTCCCGATGACGCCACCAGAAACCCGCACGCCTAATATCGGTGTCCCACCGGCCGTGGAGCCGTTCACGCCCCGCGACGCGGCGAAGGCGCTCATCCGGCCCTATGTGCTGCGGGGCGACCCGCTCGATGACCTGAAGCGGGGCATGATGGGACAGGCGGGCACGGACTTCCATGCCCAGATCGGCGGCAGTATCGCCATGGACGGGGCGCGAAAGAAGGTGCGGGCCGACCAGATCGGCGTCTCCCGCGTCGGTGCGGAGCCGGTGAGCGCTGTCTTCTCATTGGCCGCGCTCTACAAGGAAATCCGGGCGGAGGCCGAGGCGCGCCCCGAGACACCGAGGACGACGGATGCGGACGTACCGGTTTCATCCGATGACGGGCCGCTGGTGGATCGGATCGACCGCGATCCGGCGATCTTGCCGAACCGGCGGCTCCCGCACGACTTCTGGCCGGAGTTCCACCTGGAGTGGCAGTTTCGCGAGGAAAACGGCATGGAGCGCGTCGAGGCGCACGAGTTCGCCGCGATGCGCGACCGGTCGGACGGCGTCTCCTGGCCGTCCGCAGGAGATGACGACGACACGCTGCCCGATGCGCCGCGCCCTGACCGGTTCGGAGGGAAGGGGGAGACGGTCTTCGACGCCCGCCGGGCGAAGCTGGACGCGACGATCGACGTACTCGCCAACAAAGTCGAGCAGATCGTCACGGGCGACGGGTACCGGGCGTATCTGAAGATGCTCTCCCGCTTCCATTCGTACAGCGCGAACAATATCGCCTTTATATGGACCAGCGTTCCCCGTCAATAGGCTCATATGGCCATCACGCTCTCAAGGTTTCCCCTGTGTCCGACGTCAGGCCCGCGATGCGCGCAACCTGCGCTTTTTTCTCCTGGATGTGCTGCAGCGTCTCCACCAGCCC
>JBBSFO010000814.1:0-2310 GCA_038238655.1 Thermomicrobiales bacterium
GGCGGTGACGATCTCGTTCTCCTTGCCATCCACCAGAACCTCGACAAGGACGATGCCCTGATCGGGCAGATACGCCGCCAGGAGATGCACCCCACGCGTCATCCCCGAAGGGATCGTGCCGCGCAACGTCTTGCCATCCAGGCAGAGGGCGATCATCCCCCGTCGCCGCTTGCGCGTGCCGCGCGGTGGCGTCGCCGTCGCAGCAAGAAGAAAGTCAGCCACCAGATGGGTAAACTGTTGCGGATCGACCGCACCACCGAAGACCCGGTTCCACGTCGTTGGGTGCGGCATGGTAGGACGATCGAGGCCGAAGAGGTCGGCGAGGGTGGGGGCGCGCAACTGCGCCCAGTCGGCGATGGCGCGCGGGGCATTCTGTTCAGCCAGTTTGGCGAGGGTGGCGATGGTGAGGAGCACGGCGAGCGGATAGCGCACGCCACGCGGGTCGCGCTGATCGGTGAGGGTGAGCAAGCGCGCGTAGAGCGACGTCGGACTGAAGAGGAAGGGGGCCGTGGGCAGGGCAACGGCGAGCGCGGACATGGTAGACTGCATGGCAACACCTTTCTTTGTGTGGTCACGATTCAGCACCGCAACCATACGAAGAAAGGTGTCCTTTGTCACTTCACTTACCGTGCGCAGACTTTGCAACAGCCCTGCTGTGTGTACGTACAGTATGGGTGTGGGGAGATGACCGGGAAAAGCCTACTCCCTACTCCCCTCCCGGCGCGGGCGGGGAGTAGGGAGTAGGCAGGCAATCTATGCGAAACATGGGATGGATTTCTCCCCTCCCGCGTCGGGAGGGGCCGGGGTGGGCTTTCTACGGTAGCGCGCCCTCTTCGAGGCGTGCCAGTTTCTCCATCGCCTCGTCAATCGAGAGTTCGCCGCGTTCCACCGCTTGCAAAACGGCAAGGGTTTCCGAGAAGCCGTCTTCCGGTGCGTCCGGCTGCGCCGCGCGGTCGCCTCCGTATGTGGTCGGCACGGGGGCGACGAGGGGGGCGGGCGGTGCGAAGGGCGCGGGGGGTGCTGGTGGCGATGGTGGTGCTGGTGGGGCGAGGGGCGTGAACGCACCTTGCGGTGTCGCGGGCAATGGCGGCAGGCCGCCCGTTGCGGCGCGAACGGTGCAATCGCCGCTCACGCTCTTGACGCGTACCGGGATGCCGCCGCCATTGACAGTCAGCGTGCGACTGCGCTTGCCGCCCTCGCTCGTCGCGGGGAGGGCGCACGAGAGGTCGCCACTCACGGTCTGCATCGCGACGGTCATCCGCGTCGCTTCTGGCACCTGGAGCAGCAAATCGCCGCTGACGGTGCCGAAGTCGTATTCGCCGCCCGGTGCGAGCGGAGTCGCAATGGAAAGGTCGCCATTTGCCGTCTTCGCACGGCATGCGGTGAGGGCGGAGGCGCGGACGAGGCAATCGCCGCTGGCGGTTGTAACATCGAGCATACCTGTGAGGTGATCGAGTTCCACGTCGCCGCTCGCAGTCTGGATCGTCAGCGCGCCATCGCCCCGTTCGAGGGCGACATCGCCGCTCGCGCTCTGGATGCGCACCATGCCGCTAAGGACGTGGGCGCGGACATCGCCGCTCGCGGTCTGGAGCGTCACCGTGTTGGCGAGGCGGTGGGCGCGGATATCGCCGCTGGCTGTGCGCGCTCGGATCGCGCCTTCCAGTTGTTCCAGTTGGATGTCCGTGCTCGCCCCTTCCGCTTCGATGTTGCTGTGAATGGGTACGTGGATCTCCATAGTGATGCGGACGCTGTGGGAGTTGCCGCGCACCTCGGCGTGGATTGTCTCGCTGCGCTCTTCCAGGATGATCTCCAGATCGCGCCCGATCGCGCCCGCCGGATCGCAGGTAATCATGACGGCAACATCAGCGCGTTCCTCGCCATGAATACGCATGATGCCGCTCGGCGTGCGTGCGACGATGGTTGGCACTGCGCCGGACGCCAGAGTAAATGTCCGTTCGATGCGACCACTTTCCATTATGTATTCTCCGTTTCCGGCATTTCGCGCTCGTCCCGTCTGCTTCTCCGGCCAATGCGCATCTCGATGTCGCCGCCTTTTTTGCCACCGACGCGCAGGTAAACGGCCGCCTCCCGCGCGGGAATTCGCCCCGCCGCCACGTCCGCGAGGATCGCCCGCCGTTCCTGTTCCGCGCCGATGGGTGCGCTATCGGCGGGCGGCGACGTGTCGGCGTACGGCGCGTAGCCCATCGCGCGGATCACGTCGTCCAACCGGGCGCGCACGGTCGGGTAGGAGATACCGAGTTCCGCCTCGACTTCCTTGATGATGCCCCGACTTTTGATAAAGACCTCCAC
>JBBSFO010000815.1:0-2305 GCA_038238655.1 Thermomicrobiales bacterium
CAGAACAAAGGCCATCATCCAATACTGCTTGAAGATGCTCGGCATGGTGTCGTTATTCAGCATATCCTTGAACATGAATGCCCAGAACACGATGAGCGGTATGACGACGACCAAAGGAACCAATCCGATCAGCAGGGTGCTCGGTGTCATGTCGAGGAACATCACCCATCCTCTTTCTTCCCCGATCGTGCCGCCGCCTTCTGCACACGCGCCGTGTCGCCTCACTGTACCGCAAGGCACAGAACGACTCAAACTGAGCCACTACCTCTCTGCGTCCTCTGCGTCTCTGCAGTTCACTCTGTTTAGACGTTCGGATGGAGCGCGGTGGGCGGATTAAGGGCGTCCGGGTCCTGGACTTTCGTGCGGAACTGTTGGGTAAGGGCTGCTTCCATTTGCATCGCGGCGGCGTCACCCGCCGCTTTCGCCGCATTCATGCGCGCGCGAATACCATCCACGATCCCCTCGCCTGTCCCGGCAGGATCAGCCGCGCCCGCCGCGTATGCCGTGACGGTCGCACCGATGACCGCGCCGATCATCGCGCCGGTAAGGAACTTCATGCCTATCCAGATCGCTCTGCCCATTGTGCTCTCCTTTGTTGTTCGCACATCTCGCCATTGTCAACAACGATGCAGTGCAAGGGTTGTGCCCCTCTATTTTACTCTGCCGTCAACTCCGCCACGGGCACGGTGGATGCAGTCGGTGCAATCCGGCCACCCGGCGGGATGCGTAACACCCGGAAAGACCATGCGAGCATCGGGCCGATGCCGAAGGTGAAGGCCAGCGTGCCGATACCGACCTGCGAGCGGTCCATCGCAGCACCGAGCGCGAAGACCGTCCCTTCGATGACCAACCGCGCGACACCGACATTCCAGCCCGTCTTGCGGACGACCGCGAGCATGAACGAATCGCGCGGCCCCGCCCCCAGCCCCGCCTTGATATAGATCGCGGACGCCCACCCGATCAGGACGACGCCTCCGATCAGCATCGGCACGGCGACGACGAGGCGATCCGCTCGCGGAATGCGCGCCGCGAAGAAATCGAACCAGAGACCGACGAAGACCATGTTGCAGACCGTTGCGAGTGCGGGCGGGATACCCGCCCGCCATGCCACAAGGATCATGATGCCGCCAACGGCAATGGACATCTGGCCCGGTGTGATCGGGGCGTACTTCGTCAGGGCAATCTGGAAGATATTCCACGCATTCAGCCCGAGACTGGAACGGTAGCCGAGCACCAGCGCCACGGCAAAGAGCATCAGCCCGATATTCAATACGAGCAGCCGCACACCGAATGCACGCCAGTTCCCGTCCACCGGCTGCCAGCGCAGCTTCATCTTTTGCTCAACGATTGCCATCACACCTCACCGTGCGTGTGCCGCGCTCAGGCCGCGTGCAGTCTGCCAGCGGTTGCTCCGGTATCGCCAAAGGTTGAGGCCGGACGTGACCGCCGAATCGAGGATCAGACCGAGGTACGCACCGGGGATACCGAGGCCGAGGACGACGCCGAACAGATATGCTGCCGGTATCCGCACCAACCACATCGAAGCGCCCGTCGAGAACATCGGCCAGCGCGTGTCGCCCGCACCGCGTAGGCTACCTGCCAGCACAAGACCCGTCGCCTGGATTGGCATCGAGAAGCAGAGCACTTTCAACGCGTGTGCCGCGATGCTGCGAATATGCGGGTCGCCAGCGCTGAACGGAATGACGAGCCACGGCCCGAGAAAGAAATAGATGATGCCCATCGTCCCCATCCAGATCGTACAGGCGCGCGTCGCCACCCACGTCGCGAGGACAGCGCGTTCCGGCTTCCCCGCACCAAGCGATTGTCCGGTCAACGTCAGTGCGGCGGTCGAGAAGCCGAAACCGGGGAAGAGCGTCATCTGCCAAAAAATATTGGCGACCTGCTGTGCCGCGTACGCCGTCGTGCCGAGGCTGACGATCACCACGGCAAAGACCGTCATGCCGCCGGAGCGGAAGAGCGATTCCAACATGCTCGGCAAACCGATGTCTATCAGCCGCTTGATCAGCGTCCATTGCGGTTTCCATCCCGCCCGCCCGGCGATACTGACGCCCCGCCGCCCGCGCCAGACAATCGAAACGAGCACGATACAGCCAATAAACCGTGCGACGATGTTGCCGCACGCCGCGCCAACAACGCCGAGATGCGGCAGCGGCCCTAACCCGAAGATTAGCGGCAGTGACACACCAACATTGATGAAGTTGATCGAGAGGGTGACGAGCATCGGCGTGCGGGTATCGCCCGAACCGCGCAGGATACCGCTGGAAATAAACATGGTCACGATGAA
>JBBSFO010000816.1:0-2286 GCA_038238655.1 Thermomicrobiales bacterium
TGGAATTGATTCGCGCCGTCAATCTGCGCCGCCTCGATCACCTCTTTCGGTACATTGGAAA
This sequence comes from Thermomicrobiales bacterium, assembly GCA_038238655.1. Classification (GTDB taxonomy): domain Bacteria; phylum Chloroflexota; class Chloroflexia; order Thermomicrobiales; family JALYUS01; genus JALYUS01. The sequence continues at coordinate 62 of JBBSFO010000816.1, forward strand.
GCCCGGCGAGGAAGATGATCGTGTCGAAGCCGATGGCGCCCCAGAGCGAGTAGATCATGATTGAGACGAGTGGGAGCGGCGGGCCATGGAGGAGGTTCGGCAAATGGATGCCAACATTCGTCGCGACCAGATCGAAGACGCCGCGCGAATCGAGCAGCCACCGCTGATTACCGATCCCGAAAAGGCCAAGGAAGGCATTGATGAGGCCCGCACCGTCCTGCTTGTACATCCAGCCCCAGACAACCGCCATCGCGAGCGGCGGCGTAATATAGGGAAGGAAAAGCACGACCCTGTAGAAGGTACGCCCCGCGATCGGGCGGAAGAGCATGATCGCGAGAAAGAGCGAGATCGTCAGGCCGATCGGTACCGTCCCAACGACGAACCAGAGCGTTGTGCGGATCGCGTTCCAAAACTCCTCCGAATGGAGCGCCCGCGTGTAGTTATCGAGGCCGACATACGCCTGCTTCTGGATTTTCCACTTATGCAGGCTGATGTAAAAGGCGTAAAAGATCGGAAAGATATGAAACAACCCGAGAACGATCACCGCTGGCAAGATGAGCAGATACGAGAAGCCGAATGCACGCAGTCGCGTGCCGACCGGCACCCGCGTCCCGGAGGTAGCCGCGCGCGGTATGGCAAGGGTTGACTTCACACGCTGTTCGCGCACGCGATGACTCCGTGATTACGCCGAAAAACCCCTGCCGCCATCCCGCACTCTTGTACCATGCCTCTGTTATCGAATGATATGCGCGCGATGAGAGGAGTGCAAGCGCGGGGGAGGTAGGCAGCAGGCAGTAGATAGGCGGATCATTGCATATCTCGACACGTATTCATTTCTCTAATCACTGACTACTGCCCACTGCCCACTCGTCTCGACATGCGCGCGCGGAGTATGGTATGACTATCGCGGGCTGCAATCGCCATTGCGCGGGATGAATACGAATCGAGGGCGTCGGGATGTACAGGGTCAAGGCGGACGAGGGTGACGGAGAAGCGGCCCATACCGGCACGCCGGGTGCGCCGATGCAGACGGTCGAGCGAGCGCTCCGCGTCCTCGAACGGGTGGCCGCCTTCCCCCGCCCGGCGTCGCTTACCGAGGTTGCTAACGCCGCCGGGCTGCACCCCAGCACAACCTATCGTCTGCTCGGCACGCTCGTCCAAACGGGGTATGTGGCGCGTGACGGTCGCACGGGCCTGTACCGGCTCGGACTGAAACTGCTACGCATCTCCCACGCGCTCGAGGACCAGCTCGATATCCGCGCGATTGCCCTGCCAGTGATGGAGCGAATCGTCGCGCAGGAAGACGAGACGGTGTCACTCGTGATCCGCACGGGTTCCACGGCGGTCGTCATCGAGCGAGTGCAGTGCGCGCGGCAGATTCGCAGTGTCACGCCGGTCGGCTCGCATGGGCCGTTGCATTGCACAGCGGCGGGAAAGATCCTGCTCGCGTGGTTGAAAACACCGGACATCCAGACGCTCCTGGCGGAAGCGCCGCCTGTTCGCTACACCGCCCGGACGATCACCGCGCACGACGCGCTGCTTGCTGAACTGGCAAAGGTGCGCACGCAAGGGATCGCGCTCGATCGCGGCGAGCGCGCGGACGATCTGATCGGGATCGCCGGGCCGGTGCGCAATGCACGCGGGCGGGTGATCGCCGCGCTCAGCCTTTCCGGCCCGGCACAGCGCCTCGGCCCGGATCGCCGCCCCGCGCTCGCCGCCATCGTTCGCGAAGGCGCGATGCAGGTCTCTGCCAGCCTCGGCAGCACGCTCGGCGACGAACCGGGGTAAGGAGGACGGGGATGTCCCCTCCCCTGTCCCCTCCCCCGTGCGCGGGAGAGGGGAACTCATCGCGGCTGTTGTAGTGTTTCCAATAGCATTGCTCGAAGCATTAAGAAAAGACACTCCTCTCCAGCTGCAATGGGGGAGGGGTCGGGGAGGGGGGTTCCATGGCTGAAATCATCGTCATCGGTGGCGGAATCGTCGGCGCGTCGGTGGCATACCGGCTGGCGCTGACCGGGACGCGCGTGACGCTGCTCGAAGCGGGCCACCTCGCTGCAGGTACATCCGGCGCGAGTTTCGCCTGGCTCAACGCGAACAACAAGCCACCCCTCGACTACCATCTTCTTAACACGGGTGGAATGGCGGAGCATCGCATCCTCGCGCGCGAGTTCGGCGACGCGCCGTGGCTCCATCTAGACGGCAACATCGAGTGGGCGGCGGACGAA
>JBBSFO010000817.1:0-2285 GCA_038238655.1 Thermomicrobiales bacterium
AATCCGCACCGCGACGCCCCGATCGGCGAGCCGCGTCCACGGATAGATGTCGGACGGATATTCGATGTCCTCCACGACGACGTTATCGCCCGCGCGCCAGTCCAACCCGGCGGCGAGTTGGTTGATGCCGTCCGTTGCGGAATCGAGAAAGGCGATATCCGCTGCCTCCACACCGAGCAGGGCGGCGGCACGCGACCGGCACCGCTCCAGCGTGTCCATCAGCCCGTTCTCGCGACCCGCCATCCCCTCACTCTTCTGTTGAAAGAAGCGCGCAACGATCTCCTGATGGCTCTTGAGGATCGCCGTCTCGCCCCCCGCGCAGAGGTGCGCGACCGACCCTGCGTGCAGAAAATTGCTCTTGGATACGAGCGACGCGATCCGTTCCGCTGTCACCATGCCGTTCCTCCTCCGGTGCGTTGGCATTCCCGATACCGGGCATCGTCGCGCGGATTGGGAATCAACGCAAGGTGGAGCGCAGTATGGTCGTCCAACTTGAACCGCCAAGACGCCAAGAACGCCAAGAAGGGAAAGGAAGACAAGAATGAGAATGAAATGATTGTCCCCTTCGCATCTTGGCGATTTCAGGACTAATCCTTAGCCCGACGTGTTCTGCACATTCGTCGCAGCGAGAGCGAGGGCGGCGCAATAGCCATCGCCGGGGTAGGCCCAGCGACGCTCGGGGAGCAGGCGACTATTATACATCTCCGGCTGTGTGCGGACGAGATGCCGGAGAAGTGGCGCGCCGTCCCAGAAACCGATGCGCGGGTCGAATCGCTTCGTGCAGTAACGGTTCACCGGGCTGGGGAAGATATACGTGGCGAGGTGCACGAGATGACCGAGGACGCCGTACTGCGGCGTCCGAAATGTCAGGCCGCCGTTCGGGCCGCCCGTCGCGCCGATCCCCGCATAGTTGTTCGCGGACGGGTCCACCGCGCCGCCGTACGCACGCGCGCCCGTTTCGTGCAGCATCTGCGCCCACGGCAAGAGCGGGTCCATGCCGAACTGCGGCGCGTAGTGCCAATAGAGCAGCGCCAACTGCCGCCAATTCCCCGGCCCCTTCGGCCGCGGATTGAGGCTGGACGCATAGTTCATCGCCTGCCCCGCCCGCGCCCGTGGCGGACTGACAAAACTATCCTCCACTGTCACCATGTCGTAGCCCCCGTAACAGTAGTCAGTAGCCAGAATGGAACTGATCCCTCTGACTACTGACTACTGACTACTAATAGAGTTTGTCGAGATCGAGAATGTTGCGCATTTCGGCGGTGCGGCCTGCGGCGAAGCAGCGGAGGTTGTGCGCGAAGAGCGCGGTGAGACGCTCATTTTCGCGCGCCGCCGTACTCGCGGAATGGGGGTTGATGATGACGTTGTCCATGTCCCAGAGTGGGGAATCGGGCGGCAATGGCTCGGTGCGGAAGACATCGAGCGCCGCACCCCGAATACGATGATGCGCGAGCGCGTCCATCAGCGCCGCCTCATCCAGCAGTTGCCCCCGACCGATGTTGACGACGATTGCGTTCGGCTTCAGGAGTGCGATCATCTCTGCCGAAAGGATATTCTCCGTTTCATCCGTATGCGGCGCACACAGGACGACCGCGTCCGCGCGCTTCAGGGCATCAGCGAGTCCGTCGCGGTTGGTCGCTTCATCGAAGTGCGGATAGTCGCGTCCCGTACCGACCGCGACGGTGCGCATGTCGAAGCCGTGCGCGCGCCGCGCCACCGCCTGCCCGATCTTGCCTGGCCCAATGACGACGAGCACCGCGTCCGTCAGCTCGCCGGAGTCGTACCGCGCCCAGTGATGCGCGGCCTTCTCACGCAGCAGGTACGGCCCCTCCTTGACGAAATGGAGGATGCCGTAGAGCGCGAATTCGGCCATTGGCCCGGCGTGGGTGCCGCTCGCGGTCGTGATAATCAGATCGTCCGCTTTGGTGACGCCGAGCCGCCGCATCCCCATCCCGACGCCCGACGAAGTCGTGCCGATCCAGCGGACCTTCGGCGCGTAGTGCCTGGGATGGACGCCCGCGCGCCGATCCACATCCCAGAGCGCGTCAGCATCGCGCAGGAGCGCTGTCCAGGTCGCCTGCTGCTCCGGTGTCCGCTTCCATTCCGGTGGGCCGTCGTGGTCGGCGTTGTAGCGCATCGGCGGCAGCAAGTCAGGCTCATACCGAATCGTCACATTCCCCGGTGCTTCGGCGTGGAGCGTTGCGACGTGCCCCGCTTCGAGCGGCGACGCGATCACGACGGTGAGCGGTGCATTCGTTGTCACATATTCCTCCCCTTGGGTGAAC
>JBBSFO010000818.1:0-2273 GCA_038238655.1 Thermomicrobiales bacterium
CGGCAAGATGCCGCGCCATGCCACCGAAATAGAGTTTCGTGACGCGCGCATACAGCCGCTCGAAGCCGGAGGTCTTGCCGAGTTCGATGCGTCGCGACTCGATCGCCGCCGCGATGCGCTGGATTTCCGGGAAGTGCGCGACCCATTGGTCGTCGTCGTCGCCTTTGTAGACGCCGCGCGTATTGGAGCGGACAAGCCCGCGCTTGAGCACACGGAGTTCTTCTTTAGTATTGATGAAGCCGAGCAACACCGATTCGAGCCGCGTGGTGCGCGTGTAATCCTTCTCATTCGGATAGGGTGGCGAGGTGATAACCATGTCGATAGATTCCGGTGCCAACACATCGAGCATCTGACGCGCATCGGCGTGATGCACAACCGACGGTACGGATTCCCGCGATCCGAGCGCGCGTACATCTTCCGCTATCGCCTGTACTCCCGCGAACCATGTGCCAATCACGGAAACATCAGTCTTGATCGCGCCGAGTCCGACTTCCGGCCCGAAGCGGAGATTGCTGATGGTGAATGGCAACGCATTTGCGAGTGCGAGCAATTCATGGCGACCGTACCGCTCATCTGAATTCCGTTTCAGGATGTCCAACAGTGTGAGGGTCTTATGTAATGGCAACGGGCTAATAGAGTTCGTGAGCAGGAGATCCCATTGCTCGGGAGGGAGAATCCGTAGTCGTGCCGGAAGCATTGGTGGCTCATCCCCGGTACGGTGAGTCGGATTGTCCTCAACACCCTGCGCGTGGAGTGTATCGAGCGCGATTTCCGCGATTTCGCTGGCATGAGCGAGCAATCCATCGGGATCGGGTCCCCAGTCGGTCTTGACGGCGCCGGCGAACTGCGCAACCGGATTGATTTCGATACCGACGCTCGGGATGCCGCGCTTCTTGCATTCGACGACCGTCGTGCCCGTCCCGCAGAAGGGATCAAGCACGCGAGTCGTGGCGGTCGCTCCAAAACGATCAAGATAATCGCCAACCAAATGTGGGGGAAAGGAAAGCACGAACCGATACCAGTCATGGACGGCGCGATCGTCCGGCGCGAGTTTATTTGTCTCCCGAAGCGCGTTACGTGCTGGTGGAGGAAGGGTTGTTACTACTATATCGGTCACGTTGCTCGCTCCATCCATGCGGGACTGTGTATCGCGCTCTGCAGACGATACACTGAACGTACACTCGGCACAATGGGCAAAATGCGATGAATGGAGCGTCGAATCAGGTGCGCGGGGTGCCGCAGACGGGGCAGGTGCGATCCGGGGGGCGCAGTTCGGTGCCGCAGCGACGGCATTGCGGGGACTCGGCGGCCTGTTCAGCAACGGCGCGCCCGCAGACGGGGCAGCTCATATCGTTCGCACGCAGCGGCATGCGGCAATGGGTGCAGCGTCGCTCCACCGACTTCGCTGCTGGCCTGCGCGCTTCGCCGGACGATGTGCCGGGGACGACGCGGGTTACGTCCGCATCCGGCATCGCGTCGTGCGATGACCGACCGGCGGGGGCAATGACCGTTGCGGAACCCTCGCTGCCGGACGAGACCGGGAGGGGTGGCAGGCCGGGGGGCTGGCCGACGGGTATCGGCGTGGCCGAGAGAGCGCGCAGATTCGCTTCCAATTGCACCACTTGCTGCTCGTAATCGTACAAACGGCGACATGTGGCGACCACAATCGGATCGCGCAATTGGTTCTGGAGGACGAGACTGTACAGGTACTCGCCGATCTCCGCCGCGATCTGCGGGCGTTGCTCGCGCAAGGCACGGAGCGCCGCCTCCAGCTGCATCCGCTGGCTCTCGCCTCCCTGCGTTGATGGTGAAGGATAGGGGGGCCACGGATAACCGGAGCCGGAACCGGAGCCGGGCGTCCCTGCCATTACACGTCCTCCTGTGTCGGTTCCACGACTGCCGGGCGGACAAACGGCGACAGCGCGCGTCTGCCCGCGAATGGCGATAGTATAGCAGGGAAATCGGTCGTGGGGCCGATGACGGGAGGACGCGGATGCCTGCCATACACCGATCGCGTGACAGAGCAGTGAGCGACCTGGACATGCTCCTCGGTGAATCGCTCGCCCCGGCACGCATCGCCTATGATGCCGCCGGGCGAGACTGGGAGGCGTGGCTCGACGACCATCCCGTACCGACGAATGCCGCCCTCGATGCCCGCCTCGCCGATCCCGGCACGCGGGCGGGATTTGTCGCCGTTTGCCGGGCACGCGGCATCTATCATCTCCCCACCGTCGAGTATGTCGCCATGCTCGCGCGCGTCCTCGAACGATTGC
>JBBSFO010000819.1:0-2272 GCA_038238655.1 Thermomicrobiales bacterium
CACCCACCCCGATCGCACGGTGACGATGCGTCTGACCGTCGAGGTGGCGGGCGTCGAAGCCCTCAGCCGCATCCTCCAGCGGTTCGAGCAAATCCGCGACATCTACGAAGTGCGCCGCGACACGCCGATCATCTCCAAAGGCGCGCGGGTAGCGGATTAGCGCCCACACACGGATACGCACGCGGTTCGAAATGAACAATTCGTCACAAACCCCCACAATGCGCGTTAAAAATGATAGACTGATATGCACAGTTATTGTGCAGAGCTATTTTGAATGTTTATCTATGCTGAGCTACGTACAGGGGAATCTGATGGCGAGAACGGTTTCTCATTCGACGCTCGTGGGACATCCCGTCGCTTCAACGTCGTCGCCTTCGTGGCGTGTACCGATGCACCCAGAGCAAACCGCGATGGGCGCGCGTCACTCAGAACAGGCACGTGTCTCCGCTCTTGCTCCGCCCGTACCACGATCCCTGCGTCTCCTGACGGCTGCGGTCTGGATCGTCGCGGTCATCTGGGCCGCACAGGCCAGTCTCCTTCGCGCCTACGGCGATGCCATCTCGCACGAACTGATTGCTCGTCGGGTGATAGATAGCCTCAATCCGGGCGTCGGCCAACTCGGCACGGTCTGGCTGCCGCTGCCGTCGCTGTTGCTCACGCCGCTCGTCTGGATAGACCCCCTCTGGCACTCCGGGCTGGCGGGCGCGCTGCTCGGTGGGCTGTTCCTGCAACTCTCCATCGCCGCGCTCTACCGGACGGGTGTGCTGCTCGGCGGCACGGCGATGGGGTGGGTTGGCGCGATCATCTTTCTTGCCAGCCCGAACACTGTGTATTTGTATGTCACCCCCTTGTTGGAGGTGGCCGCCCTCACGTTCACCTGCCTTTGCATCGCGGCGGCGGCGCGCGTGCTCCACGGACTGCCGCGCGGCGAGGTGCAATCTGAGGCGCTCTTCGCCGCCGCGTTTTTTGCGGCGTGCGGGATATTGTCGCGCTACGATAACTGGATGACCGGCGCGCTCGTGGGACTGGGTCTCCTGGTCGCGACCAGCTGGTGGTTGCGCGATCGGATCGCCGTGCAGGCCGTCGCCATCTGCTACGGATTGCTTCCCGGTTCCGCTCTGGCGCTCTGGCTGCTGTACAACTGGGTGATCTTCGGCGATCCGCTGGCGTTCTTCAGGGGCGAGTATTCCTCGTCGCGGATCATCGCCGATCTGGCGGCAAACGGTGTGATTCCCACCCTCAATGGCCATCCGCCGGAGCAGGGAAACCCCTTCCGCGCACTGCTTACCTACATGACAACCGTTATCGAGGTCGCCGGGGCCGTGCCGCTCCTGCTCGCGGTCGGTGGCGGCATCGTTGCTGCGGTGCGAATGCGCCGCCGTCCGATTGCCCTGATCTATCCGATGCTGCTCGGGCCGCTCGTCTTCTATGTGCTCGCGCTGATGCGGGGCGAGAGCGTCATCGTCAACCGCTCGGTGAACCCGATGGGCCTGTTCAATGTCCGCTATGGCGTGGCGCTCGCGCCGTTCATTGCGCTCGCAGCGGCCGCACTCGTCGGATTCTCCGGGCGACGCGAGCGCATCGGCGGGGGAATTATCGTCGCGCTCGTTCTCCTTGCAGGCATCGGTCAGTTCTTCGAGCCGCTCGGTCCCGCCATCGTGGCGGAAGGGCGCTTGCAAGACGGGGCGCCGAATGCCCGTGCGAGCCACGACGCGGCGCACTGGTTCGCGTGGCAGCCGCACGATGGACTCACGCTCATGGACGACGCGCTCCAGCCGCAGAGCAAAATCGTTTATGCCGAAGGCGGGCACGCGCTCCGCGAGTTTGTGGACTCATCCGATCCGGTGGAATGGACGGAAGCGCTCGTTGCGCCCCCACCATCAATCACCACGATCATCGCCCTTAGCCCGACCTCGCGCGAATACCGCAGCGATCGCGTCAGCCGCGCGTTGGTGCATGATGGACAGATCACCGGGTTCGCGCGCATCTATGATGATCGTGAGATCGTCGTTTATCAACGCGTGAAGGGCGGCACATCATGAGCGGCACGATTGTCCCCGTGGCGACGAACCTACGCATGCACGCGCAGCATCCGGTAGACGCCGATGGGCTTGGTTCCATCTCTGCCCCGCTCGCGCGCGCATTCCGCGTTCTGCCGCTCGGTGAGTTCGGCAATCACTTCATCGCAGTTTCCGATTCATATGCCCCCGAGGTGTCGCGCGAATTCCTCGAAGCGCTCGCGACGAAACCGCTCCGCATCCTTCACGTCTCG
>JBBSFO010000820.1:0-2270 GCA_038238655.1 Thermomicrobiales bacterium
GCGGTCGGCTATTGCCAGCCGTTCCTGCTCGCGCACGATTATGACCAACTCGCACCGGATCATGTCGCATTCATTCGCGAGGCATTGCGCCTTCGGGGTGAGAAGGACGAGCGGATCGCACCAGTGCACCTTTCCGCAGCGGACCTTGCCGAGGCATTGCGGGACACGCGGGTTGCGGCGACCGACTTTCAAGAAAAAGTGGTTCGCGCATTCGGGGTGCTTGCGTGCGACAAAGATGTGATGCTGATCGAGGGGCCGGACACGCGCGACGAGGGGAGCGTGCTCAATCTGACCGCTGCGGATCAGGCGCATCTCCTCGACGCACGTGTTTTGGTTGTTGTGCGCGGGCATGAGTCGGCGCTCCTCGATCGGGCCGTCGCATTTCAACGTGAGTTGGGCGACCGCCTGTTGGGTGTCGTGCTAAACGTGATCCCGCGCGGGAGCATGTCGTACACAACGACGACACTCGTGCCTGCATTGGAGCGACTCGGCATCGCGGTGCTCGGTGTATTACCGGAAGATCGCACGCTGCGTTCAGTCAGCGCCGGGCAAGTCGCCAGATATCTCGATGGTCGCATCCTTTGCGCGGAAGAGCAGGCGGGGGCGTTAATCGAGCATGTCGTCGTCGGTGCCATGTCCGTTGAGGCGGCAATTGACCATCTGAAGCGTCGGGAGCGAACTGCACTGGTCACCGGTGGCGATCGCACGGACCTTCTCACTGCCGCGCTCGCCACGCCCGACGTTGTCGAGACAACCGCAGCATTTATCCTCACTGGTGATCTATATCCGTCACCGCGTATCCTCGCCGCCGCGGCAACAAAAGGCATCCCGGTCGTTCTCGTCCGCCACGACACGCGTACTTCGACAGATTTGCTCGACAAAGTCTTCGGTCGGGTACGGTTCGCGCAAACCCGCAAGATTGACCGATTCAGTGATCTGTTAGCGGAGCGATTCGACTTTGCGCAGTTAGCGCGCATGCTCGGACTCGATTGACTCAGTTCGTGGAAATGCCCACCCCCTGCCCCCTCCCGGAACGGGAGGGATTCCCGGGAACCATATCAGCCGATCCAGCCACGCCGACGGAGGACTTCACTGCCGAGCAGGCCGAGAAACACCTCTTTGCTGTCGGCATGATACTCGAATCGGTTGCGCTCAAAATACTGGACGGTGTACGTCGCGCCATCGGTCGCGCTTTTCTCGTCAAATGGCTCCGACAACGGGAGGCCGTAGATCGGCAACCCCCCATGCGTATCCCAATACGATTTGAATGCGCCGCTGAGTGTATGGCCGACTTCCGGGAAGAATCGCTTGTCCGGCGTGTCGTCGGCGCGCGCAATCTTCGCAAACGGGCGTTCGTTCGTTCTGCTTTGCGTTGTGACCACACCAAGTCGTCCGAGCTCAACTGCGTAGGGGGTTCCGGCCTTTTCGGGGTGCATCTCGAAGCGTGCACGCTCGAAATACTGGACTTTGTAGGTCTTTTTGTCGTCCGGGTTGATGTCATTGAACGCTTCGGTGATTGGGTAGCCGAACTGAGATAGCCCACCGTGGGCTTGCCAGTACGCGAGGAATTCCGGACCGACATTGTGCTTGGTTTCGCTGAAGAATTTGGTTGATGAATCGGCAGATGGGGCGACTGGATCGGATGGATTCGCCTGGACATTGATTTGCACGGCGTCGTCAGTATCGAGTGGCCCGCCACCATCCTGAATGAGCGACACGACGAAGCGAGCATGTTGAACTGTCGTTGTGCGAATGGCGACGGTTATCGTTGTGGATTCGCCCGGTTGAAGTGTGCGTCCGAGTCCCCACCGATAGGGAGGATCGCTGCTCGCGAGCAATTCGGGGCCGAGCGCGACGCGGACGCCGCCCTTCGTACCGGCGAAGCCACGCTTTGCATAGGTGTCGCCCTCTGCGTAGAGGAAATCGGGCGGCGGCTCCTGGGCAGGAATCGGCGCGGTTCCGGAATTTTTGACCGTGATACGCACGCTGAGCGCTTCGCGATTAAAGATTTCGGTCGGGTTCCACTCGACAGCGCTGAGTGTACCGTCAATCTGGCCTCCCGGCGTCGCCGGCGCTTTGACGACGTCCGGCGGATTCGCCGCGATGGGATCGGTCTTCGGATCGCCCACCCAGAGCGGCAAGCCCTTGAGTTCTCGCCGGATGTTGTTCATCTGCGGATAAAAAGCATCACCGGGGCAACTCGTGTTAATCACCCCGCGATGGCCGCTGATGTTCATCACGTTGTCGCGATCAATGAAGAAGCCTTTCCC
>JBBSFO010000821.1:0-2266 GCA_038238655.1 Thermomicrobiales bacterium
ACGACGCGCATCTTCGCGCAGCATGGCATTGTGCCTGTCGGCTTCTGGACGGTGGAGATCGGCGCGGATCAGCCGTCGCTCTACTATCTCCTCCGATTCGATGAGTTGGCCGACTACAACCCGCGATGGACTGCTTTTCGCAATGACCCGGAATGGCAAAAGGTGCGCGCCGAATCGGAGAAGGACGGCAATATCCTGCTGCGCATTTCCAGTACAATTCTCACGCCGACGCCATACAGCCCGATGCAATGAATCAGGTAGCTCGCGCTACCGGAGATTTGCGACATATGCGTGCGCCCAACGGTCCGCAGCCTGGATGCTTTCCAGTGTGAGCGGACCGTCCGGTGTGTGCGCATCGAGCGCCCGCTGAGCGAGCGTTGGAATATCGAGGAAGCCGATCTCGCCGCGCAGGAAACGCTCGACCGCCACCTCGTCCGCCGCGCTCAGGACGGTTGGGTAGGTGTTTCCCGCGATCCCCGCCTCGCGCGCGATCCGCAGCGACGGGAAGCGAGTGAGATCGGGGGTGGCGAAGTCGAGGTGCGCAATCGCCGGCAAATCAGCGCGGCGGAACGGGTTCGGCCATCGCTCCGGGTAGGAGAGGGCGTACTGGATCGGCAGTCGCATATCGGCCGGGCCGAGTTGGGCGATGAGCGAGCCGTCGGCGTATTCGATGTACGAATGGACGATGCTTTGCGGGTTGACAACCACGTCAATCTGCTCGTATGGCGTGTCGAACAACCAGTGCGCCTCAATTGTCTCCAATCCCTTGTTCATCAAGGTCGCGGAGTCAATCGTGATCTTGCTGCCCATGTTCCACGTCGGATGTTTGAGCGCGTCCGCCGCCGTCATCGCGCGCAACTGCTCCGTCGGCGTCGTGTGGAACGGCCCGCCGGAAGCAGTCAGAACGATCCGTGTCGGTTCCGCACCGGGCCGCACCGTTTCCAGACATTGCCAGATCGCCGAGTGCTCGCTATCCGCCGGGCGCAAACGAGGGCCTGCCCGCTTTACTACGGCGGCAACGAGTTCGCCCGCGCAGACAATCGTCTCCTTGTTCGCGAGCGCAACGATCTTCCCGGAACGTAACGCGGCGAGGGTCGGTGCGATGCTCGCGTGGCCCGAGGTCGCGACGACGACGATATCGGCATCGGGGTGCGTCGCCGCCGCAAACAACCCTTCAGCGCCCGTGAACCGTTCGACGCCCGTTGGCCGCCAATCATCGGCGCCCGTATCGAGGCTCACCAATGTCGGGCGGTAGCGCGCGGTTTGCGCGCGGAGCAATTCTGCATTGCGCCCCGCAGCGAGCGCGACAACGGAGAACCGATCCGGGTGCGCATCAACGACTTCGAGCGTACTGCACCCAATCGAACCCGTGCTGCCGAGAATGGCGAGGCGGATCGGCATATATTGATTCCCCTATGGCTTGGTGGTGGCAGAGTGAGGCCCGCCATCATCGAAATCAACCTACCACACGAGCAACATAATAGACGACGACAAAGACGAACAACAGACTATCCACGCGGTCGAGCATGCCGCCATGACCTGGGATCAGCGACCCGGAGTCCTTGACACCCGTTTGGCGCTTCAGGAGTGATTCGGCGAGGTCCCCGATCGTCGCGGCGAGCGCAATCAGCACGCCGGCGAGGGCGGCGACAATAATAGGCAGCCCAACCCCGAAACCCCAGTTCGCGATCACCGCTGCCGGTATCGCACCGATAAGGCCGCCCACGAACCCTTCCCACGTCTTCTTCGGGCTAATGACCGGCGTCATCAAGTGCTTGCCGAACGTGCGACCACTCAAATACGCAAAGGTATCCGTCAGCCACGTCGTGACCAGCGCAAGCAAAAACCATGCCAACCCCAACGCGGTATAACGGTAACCGATTGCGTCCTCAAGGTTGTTCAGCCATGTCCCAGCGCCGGATGTCACACCGATAATGTGGCGCACAGCGATGATGTGACCGAGCGGGACGGCAACGTACAGCGTCGCGAAGATCGTCGCCATCCATGCCGCGAGCGTGCCGTCGAGCGATTGGCGAACGATCAATACGATAACAGGCGCGACGAGCGTTGCGGCGACGAGCACGCCGAACACCCATCCGGGCCAATCAGCAGCGACAGCGATGACGGTTAACACCGTGATTGGGATGCAAATCGGGAGCAAGACCGCATGGTCGAGTTTCCCGAACATCGCCCGGAGTTCCACCAGGGCGATACTGCCCAGAATGGCAAAGACTACCGCAACGCCCCAGACACCGAAGAATGCCGG
>JBBSFO010000822.1:0-2257 GCA_038238655.1 Thermomicrobiales bacterium
AATACCCAACCGGCGGACCTCGCGGCGAGCGATTTCGGCACGACGAGCAATATCGTTGGGACCGGCCCGTTTCGGATGGTGCGCTGGCTGCGCTCGGAGCGGATGGAGGCAGACGCTAACCCCACGTACCATCTTGGGGCGGTCGCCTCCCCGCACTACACCTACATCGTCCTGCCGACCGATGACGCCGTGCGCGATGCGCTGGCGAACGGCAAGGCAGACTTCGGCATCGTCTCGCCCATTGTGCAGCGGGGACTTTCGAACACACCGGGCGTCAAACTGACGATGTACGATACCTATGACATGACCTACGTCGGTCTGCAACTCGACGCCGCCAAACCGGCGAGCAAGTTCTTCGGCGATGTCAATGTTCGCAAGGCGCTGATGCTCGCACTCGACCGCGATGCGATGCTCAAGAGCGCGCGGAACGGTGTCGGCACCGTTGCGGACGGCGTGCAGCCGCCGCTCTCGTGGGCGTACGCGTCGGTAGACCCGAAGTACCGACAGAATCTTGACGAGGCGAAACGGCTGCTCGATGCGGCGGGCTGGAAAGCGGGCGCGGATGGCATTCGCATCAAGGATCGTCAGACCTTCTCATTCACGCTCGCCACCAATTCGAGCGATCCAATCCGCGAAACCTACGCCGGATTGCTGCGCGATGCGTGGGCAACCGTCGGTGTCAACGTGACTGTTGTCTCAGAGAAGTGGACAACGTTCGTGGATCGCGTGACGCGCACGCGCGACTTCGATGCATTCGTCGCCAGTTACGCAAGCAATGTGGACCCCGATCTTTCCTCGCTCTTCTCGATTGATGCAGCGAAGACGGGCCTCAATTCCGGACGGTACCTCAATACCGATGTGGACAGTATGCTCGGCAAGGCGCGCGGTATCTACAAGCCGGAGCAACAACTCGAGCGCAAGGATTTGTACACGAAGATTCAGCAGCGCATCATGACCGATTTGCCGATCCTTCCACTCGACTTCTCCAAAAATGCCGTCGCGGTGCGCAACCGCGTCAAGGGCTTCGATCCCTCCGCCAACGATCTCGGTCTCCGCTTCCGTGCCCTCGCGTATACGTGGAGCGTCACGTAAAGTGCTGAGTGCTGAGTAGAAGAGAATAGCGCGATTGTCGGGCGAATGGCAGAGATGAAATAACGCAAGGACTTGTCATGGGCGATGACGCGACCCCCTCAGCACTCAGTACTCAGCACTCAGCACTACTCTCTATCGGCGATGCGGCGCTCGCGCGATTGGAGGCGGTGAACGCGGCGCGCGAGAAGGCGCTGGCGGATACGCGGCAGATCGTGCGGTCGAGCGCGAACGCGATCCGCGCCGTGCATCGGGGTGAGTTTACCGAGGCGGACACGCTGCTCGCGCGGGCGCATACGCTGCACACCGGCCTGGGGACGTATCGGGCAGATTTCCCCGCCGTGTATTGGGCAGGGTACGTGCAGGACGCCCAAAAGGAGTACGCTGAGGCGCGGATCGTCCGCGCGCTGATCGGCGTAACCGCGATTCCGTCGCCCGCCGACCTCGACATTGATGAGCCGGTGTACCTGAATGGATTAGGGGAGGCGGCGGGTGAACTGCGGCGTCATCTCCTCGATGTCCTCCGCGCGGGCGATGTTGCCCGCGCGGAAGCGACGCTTGCCATCATGGATGACATCTTCGGCCTGCTCGTCACGGTGGATTACCCCGACGCCGTCACGCACGGCCTGCGCCGCACAACCGACCTCGTCCGCAGCGTCCTCGAACGCTCGCGCGGCGATCTTACCCTGACCGCCCAGCAGATGCGCCTCGAAGCCGCCCTCCGAGCGATGAGGATTGAGGCGAGGTTGCCACGCTCGCTGATAGACGAAGGCGGTTAACTACCGAGTCGCTTATCCAGAAACCAGGTATTCGTGCCGCTCAATGTGGCGGAGGCGGATGTGACTGTGCTGAAATCGGCGGCGCTGACCACCGTAAAGGTGTACATGCCCGGCATATCGGTTTGATCGGGGCTGAAGCGGGAAATCGAGAAATTGCCGTCCGCGCCACTCGTGAAGGGAAACGTGGCAGTCGGCTGCTCAAAGCGATCGTACAATACCAAGATGTAGGCCGTGGAAGCCTTCAGGCCGCTTACTTTGAGCGTTGGCGTATCCGTGTACGTCACCGACGACGGATAGGTCAGGGATGCCGCGAGTGTGGGCATCGCAACAACGCCGATAACCAGCAGCGCTAACAAGCCAGCAACGAAACGACGTATACGCATGGCCGT
>JBBSFO010000823.1:0-2245 GCA_038238655.1 Thermomicrobiales bacterium
AAGCCGGCTAGGAGGGCGCCAGAAATCGTACTGCCGCTCCGGCTCACGCCGGGAATCACGGCCAGCATCTGCCAAAGGCCGACGATGGCTCCGTCTTGGAGGGCAACATCTTTGACTTGCCGTTTGCGCTTGCCGTACATGTCAGCGAGGAGCATCACGATGCCCATCAGGATCAAGGCTCCTGCGATCAGATAGAACGATCGGAAGGTGGTCTCGATCTTCTCGTGGAAGAGCAGGGCAACCACGATGATCGGGATCGTCCCTATGAATACGGCCCAGCCCATCTTCGCTTCGGGAGTCTTCCGAACTTCAGCATCACCTATGCTGCGCGCCCAAGCCGAAAGAACCGCCCCCAGGTCCTTCGCGAAATAGATCAGTACGGCGGCCACCGTGCCGAGTTGGATGACGGCCGTGAACGCCGCGCCCGGGTCTTCTTTGAACAGCAAGGCGCTAACGATGCGAATGTGGGCATTGCTACTGATCGGCAGGAACTCGGTGAGCCCCTGCACGATGCCGTAGACGATGGCGTGGATCAGTCCCACATGGCCACCGGAGGACTGGAAAGTTGGAGGGCATTCATAAGCGCGAATCGGATTCTAGCCGACGCACGCCCGTCGCCGTACGGACTGACCGCCTTCGCCATGCGAGCATGGGCTGAAGAATCGCTAAGCAATTCGTTTCCGGCCCGGTAGATCGCTTCTTCGTTCGTGCCCACCAGCTTGGCCGTGCCAGCCGTAACGCCTTCCGGCCGCTCGGTGGTGTCGCGTAACACGAGTACCGGGACACCAAAGGCAGGGGCCTCTTCCTGGACGCCGCCCGAATCGGAGAGGATGAGTACGCATCGCTGCATGAGCTTGACGAACCGGGAATAATCCGGCGGTTCGATGAGCTGGATACGGGGATGGCCCCCGAGTATCTCCTTCAGCAAGGCGCGAACCTCCGGGTTGCGATGCATGGCGACGACAAGCGCTGTGTCTTCGAATTCGTCGACGAGCCGCAGGCAAGCACGTCCTATTTGCCTCTGAGGTTCCCCCCAGTTCTCCCGGCGGTGGGTAGTCAGGAGCATTACCCGTCCACCTTGATCCTGCTGCCATTCCTCTTGGCTCGTCTCGGCGACCTGCCGAACGGCGTCGATGCCGGTGTTGCCCGTGACGAGAATCGAGTCCTCCGAGTGGCCCTCGCGCAAGAGGTTATCCGCCGCCCATCGGGTCGGGGCGAAGTGCATCTCGGTGATGAGGCTCGTTGCGCGACGGTTGAATTCTTCCGGGAAGGGATTGTCGATGCTCTCGGTGCGGAGGCCTGCTTCGATGTGGGCAAACGGTATTTGACGGTAGAAAGCGGCGAGCGAAGCGGCAAAGGTGGTGGTCGTGTCACCCTGAGCGAGCACGTATTGGGGCGCGATCTTCGCGAGTGCGGCATCGAGCCCGCTCAAGGCGCGCGAAGTGACCTCGGCGAGGGTTTGGCCGTGCTGCATAATGGCCAAGTCCTTGTCCGGCTTCAGCCCGAACGAGCCGAGTGCTTGCTCCAGCATCTCCCGATGCTGGCCAGTTGAGAGAAGGACGGTCTCGACCTGATCGTCGAAGCGCCGGAGCTCGAGGACGACGGGCGCGACCTTGATCGCCTCGGGGCGGGTGCCGACGACGCACACGACGATTGGCTTACGCATGCCGCAGCACCACCCATAGCAGGACGCCGCAGAGAAGGGCGGCGGCTGCGTAGAGGACGGCGACGGTCTGCCGCTGAGTGAGCCCCTTGCCGAGCAGGGCGTGGTGGACGTGGCGTTTATCTGCTTGGGTGATGGGGACGCCGCTGAGCTTCCGGCGGATCATAACCTGCATTGCGTCCACGAGCGGAACGCCAAACACAAAAATCGGAATGAGAATCGCAAACGCAGCCGCTGTCTTCAGGGCTCCTACGATGCTCATGCAGGCCAGCAGGAAGCCTAGAACGTAGGCTCCACCAGTACCCATGATGATCTTGGCGGGATTATAGTTGTGTTTGAGAAAGCCGAGCGCGGCTCCGGCGATGGCGGCGGCTCCGAGGGCTACTCGGGGTTGGCCGCCGTAGACGGCGATGATCATCAGAGTCGCGGCGGAAATGGTGGCGATGCCGGCGGCGAGGCCGTCGACGCCATCGATCGTGTCCATCGTCTTTGTGATGACGAAGACGTAGATGGCCGTAAGGGGAATCGCCCAGGCTCCGAGCAGGATGTAGCTGGGGGGCGACGAGAGCGGTACGCCGAGGG
>JBBSFO010000824.1:0-2245 GCA_038238655.1 Thermomicrobiales bacterium
ATCGTCCGGCTCTGTCGCGATTTGCCCGTGGTAGAGATCGGGCGCGAGGGCGACGAATCCTTCCCGTGCGAAACGCTCCGCAAGCTCTTTGATGTGCGCGTCCAACCCCCACCATTCCTGAATGACAACGATTGCCGGAAATGGCCCATCGCCCATCGGCTGGGCAAGATAGCCGTTCGCCGTGTCGCCATTCGAGGCGAACGAGACCCTTGCGGTGCGGATGCCCGATGCTTCCATGTGTACGCTCCTTGAACGAGTAGTCAGTAGTCGGTAGTCAGAAAGTTGGCGACACGGTTGCTTTGCTGTATCGTACTACGCCAACCATCAATGACATACTGCATTCTGCGCTTCTCAGTCGCATTCCCCCCTCTGACTACCGACTACTGACTACTGACTACTGACTACTTCGCCCTACGTCAGCAGATGATAGAGAATCCCCGCGATGCCGCCGCCGAGGACGAGCCAGACGGAGTTGACGCGGAAGCGGATCAGCACAACGGCGGTGACGACCGCGAGCAGCGCGGTGAACCAATCCACGACCGCCGCGCGCCCGAGTTCCCACGCGACACCCGCCATCAGCCCGACCGCCGCGACATTGACGCCATCGAGTGCGGCGGCGGACCATGGTGATTTCCGCAGATGGGGAAGGACGGGCACGGAGAGCGCGACGAAGAGAAAGGCGGGTAGGAAAATGCCGAGCGTGGCAACGACCGCGCCCCAGAACCCGCCAACGAGGTAGCCGATAAAGGTCGCCGTTGTGAAGACCGGCCCCGGCGTGAACTGCCCGACCGCGACGGCATCGAGCAGTTGCTGATTCGTCAACCAGCCGAGATGATCCACGAAATCGTTGCGGAGGAAGGCGAGCAGGACATAGCCGGAGCCATACAGGACGGAGCCGATTTTCAGAAAGGTGAGAAAGAGCCGGAGCGGGCTGTACGCCACCGTCGCGCCTGCCGCGACACCAAAGAGCGCCACCGTCTTCAGTGCAGGCAGGGGGGTGATGGCGCGTGCTGCCCGCCGTATCGTGCCAATGCGCCGCGCGTTCTCGATCAGCATGATGAGAATCGCCGCGCCGAACAGGAGCAGGATGACATTGATGCCGAGCAGATAGCCCGCGAAGACCGCTCCACCGACCGCGCCGAGCAGCACATTCTTCACCGCCGTCCGCCCCAACCCCCAGAGCGCCTGCACGACAACGGCGATGATCACCGGCTTGATGCCATACAGGAGCCAGACGCCGCCCATCGTCGTGCCGTAGCGCACATAGAGCCACGCGAAAACGAGGACGAGAAAGGCGGCGGGCAAGATAAAGAGTATGCCGCCAACGAATAAACCCGGCCAGCCCGCGCGGGCGTACCCGGAGTGCATCACCGTCTGCGTCGAGGTCGGGCCGGGCACGAGGTTCGCCGCACCGACCATATCGAGGAACCGCTGCTCGGTCATCCATCGCCGCCGCTTGACGACCTCGCCGCGCAGCATCGCGATGTGCGCCGCCGGCCCCCCGAACGCCGTCCATCCGAGCCGGAACATCAGCCCCGCCACCTGCCGCAACCCGCCCGGCAATTGCGCCGTCGTTTCTTCAGGGCTACTGGCCGCTGTCTCATTCGCGGATTCGGTCGGGGACAACGTATTCTCCTTCACGGCCATACTGACGGGGTGAGTATAGCCGCGAATCCGCCGTCGCGGCGCACGATATCCCAATCTGAGCGAGATGCCGCTCTTTTACGCCTCATTGCAGATGACTATATCCGTTCTTGTCGTCCACAGACAAACGACGGCTATGGATACGCCAATGCCCAGGATGCTGGACCGATAAATTCCCTGATCCATCTATGCGACAATGACATCTGGAAGGGTCACGACAAGGGGGCATGGGGGATGCTGGACCTCATCATTCGTAATGGGACGGTGATAGACGGGAGTGGTGCGCCGGGGATGCGCGCCGATGTTGGCGTGGGCAACGGGCATATCCTCGTCGTCGGCGATCTGTCCGGCAGCATCGCGGTGCGGGAGATTGACGCGGCGGGCCGCTGCGTTTCGCCCGGCTTCATAGACATCCACACGCACTCGGACAGATCCACGCTCGTCAACCCCCGCATGGAGAGCAAAATTCGTCAGGGTGTGACGACCGAGATCGGCGGGCTGTGCGGCATCTCGCTCGCGCCGCTCGGCAGCGCCGACACGCCCGCCGCCGCGACCGTCGTGCGGGATGTGGCGAAGATCGGTATGCAGCGAACGTGGCTCG
>JBBSFO010000825.1:0-2240 GCA_038238655.1 Thermomicrobiales bacterium
TGCCGCCTCGCCGACGACCATTGCTTCGCGAATGTGCAGATGCACGAGCGCGTGCTGCTCAACAGGTAGGGCGCTGATCGCCCGCCAGACCGCACGGGTCATGTCGTCCAGCCCGCTTTCGGGCGCGACAGGCGGCAGGAGGGTTGGATCAGGTTCGATATAGGGCGCGGGGTCGGCGGCGGCGCTGCTCGTTTCGGCGGGCAACGCAGCATAGGCACGGGCGAAGAGCCAGGCCCGCACGGACGGCCACTGGTCGGCGCTCGCCGCGCTCATCGCCGCCTGCGAGGCGACCTGCCGCATCAGCGCGTCGGCAGTCTCGGCCCGACCGGTGAGGCGATGGAGAAGATCGTAGAGCGCAGGACTGAGGGAGCGAAAATTGGCCGTAAATGTCTCGGGGTTCGTTTGAGACGGTGCGCTCACCGTCCCTTGCCAGCGGCGCGCATCGCTCGGTCGGTTGTCCCGCTGGTCGCGCGTTTGATCCACCGGTCATTCCCCCGCAGCGCGCCGCATTCCCTTCCGACACGGTACCACGTCCGGGGGTGTACGTCCACTCAGGAAGGAACGCGTAACGAGTAGCGGGTAACGAGAAAATGCGGATTCCCTCCCATTTCTCGTTACTCGTTACTCGTTACTGCGACCTGCCGCTCCACACGCGCAATCCACTGCTTTGGATTGCGCAGTTCGGCAAGCGTTGGCAGCCGTTCCGGCCCTTCCCAGACCTTGAGTGCGAACTGATGGTCGCGCTGCCGCACTATAGCATCAATGAACTGCTCGCCGAGGCGATACTGCTCCATTTTCATCTCCAGCCCGGTGAGCCGGATAAAGAGCGTTTCCGCCTGACTACGCTGCCGCTGCCGCCCCTCAAAGGCGCGCTGCATCGCATCCAGCGACGGCAATACCTGCTTGCCGACGGCGTTCATGACATGGTTGGAGTACCCCTCGATAACGGACATCAGGGCCTGCATCTCGTCGAAAAGCTGCTTCTGCTCCGGCGTCATCACAATTTCCATCAGACTTTTGCCGCCGCCGCCCTGCTCCCGCAACCGTCGGACCAGGGTGCCCAAGCCGCCTTGCAGGTTGCGCAGGTCTTCTGTGACGAGAGTGATGTACCGCTCCAAGAGCGTATTGAAGTGCGGGCGCACCCACGGGAACGCCTCGAACTCGAAGGCGTGCGTCGTTTCGTGCAGCGCGAGCCAGAGGCGGAACTCGTGGCCATCTACCCCCATCGTCTCGGTCGCCGCCGCGATATTTGGCTCGACGTAGTAGAGTTTGCCCGTGGCGACCGGCTCTTTCCCGAGCAGCGCAAGGTCGTACTGACCGAGGACGCGCCGGGCGAGGTAACCGAGCAGCAACCCAACTTCCGCCGACAGGATCGTCTGATTGACGCCGCTGACGAGCGCGACAGCGGTAGGCGACGTGAGGTTCCGGGCGGTATTCAACCCTTCCAACGGCGCGAAGAGTTGCTGGAAGGCGCGGATATTCGCGTCAATCCAGTCCGCACGATTGAAGACATGGACGCTTTCGAGCGGCGTCGGCAGTGTCGTACCGGTATAGTCGGCGATGAGCGGCACACAACGCGCGACGAGATCGCGGTAATACTCGGTGAGACTGGCAGGGAAGGTTTCGACATCGGCGGCACGATTCATGGCCAGCGCGACGGAGCGGGCGCGATCCCAGTTGATCAGGGCAGGCGTTTCGCCCGTGCGCGAATATTCGCGCCCTTTCACATTCGCCCAAACAGCCAGCGCCCCGGCGGCCGCAGCGGAGGCGAGCAGGAGCTTCTTGTCGAGCGGGCGCGCGCCATTGCCGTTTGTCGGGGCGCTCGTCGCGGTCGAATCAGTTGTTGCCATGTATCGGAATCGCTTTCTCTCCAACAAATCGGTTGGGTGATGAAAAAACAGGCGGATCAAATACTCACCTGCTGAGGATGCACACACGGTGCCACGGCATCGTAGCCGTCCCGTCAGAACGCGTCAAACGGAGGCAGCCGACCGCATGATGCGACGCGCTACTCCTCACTCAGTCCTCAGTCCTTCTCTAGGATCGTGGTCCATGCGGGCCGCGCGGGTCGTAGACGCCATAGGGCTGGTCGGAATCGCGCGGTGGCTGGTAGGGCATCGGGACATTCACGGGCAGGAGGTAGCCGATAATCGCGCCGATGATGCCGGTCGCGATGGCGACGATCCAGAGGGGCGAATGCCGAAAAACCAGCGGCACAATGACAAACGTGGAGGCGAAAA
>JBBSFO010000826.1:0-2239 GCA_038238655.1 Thermomicrobiales bacterium
ATGGACCTCGCTGGGCGCGTGCTGATGGCGGACGTGGTGAGCGACGAAGACCAGCCGCCGTTTCCCGCCGCGACGATGGACGGTTATGCGGTGATTGCCGCTGATACGGCTCCGCTACGGCGCATCGTCGGCGACCAGTTCGCGGGCACAATAGGTGCGTTTCATGTGGAACAGGGAACGGCGGCGTATATCACGACGGGCGCGCCCGTGCCGCCCGGAGCGGATGCGGTCGTGCAGATCGAGCGGACAACGCAAACGCCAGACGGCGTGCGGATTGGCGAGACACCGCGCGCGGGGCAGAATATTCGCCCAATTGGCAGCGACCTCAAACGCGGCGACCGCGTGTTGACGGCCGGGACGGTGCTGACACCGGCGGCGGTTGGGCTGCTCGCCTCGCTCGGTCACGCGGACGCCCTGGTGACGCGCCGACCGCGTGTGAGTATTCTGGCGACGGGGGATGAACTCGTCGAACCGGGGCAGCCGCTCGGGCCGGGGCAAATCCGCGACTCGAATCGCTTCGTGCTCGTTGCCGCCCTCGCGCCGCTCGGCGCGACCATTGCATACGCTGGGCTTGCGCCGGACACTGACGCCGCCCAGCGCGCCTTTTTGACCGAGCGCATCGCCGATTCCGATGTCGTGCTCACCTCCGGCGGCGTCTCGATGGGTCGCAAGGATTTGATCAAAGGGCTGCTGGTTGAACTCGCGACCGTCCATTTTCGTCAGGTACGCATGCGCCCCGGCAAGCCGTTCACATTCGCAACTGCCGGGCCGGAAGGGAAAACGCTGCTGTTCGGGTTGCCGGGAAACCCCGTTTCCGGCCTCGTCGGCTTCGAGGTCTTCGTCCGCCCGACGCTGCTCGCCATGCAGGGGCATCGGCAGATGGATCGCCCGACCGCGCGCGTCCGCCTCACACACGATGTGACACCGATTGGCCGCATTGATTACATGCGCGTCGCGCTCCGCCGCGCAGACGATGGCGCGCTGGAAGCTGCCTCGACCGGGCCGCAGCAATCATCCAGACTCGCCTCGTTCATCGGCGCGGACGCGCTCGCCATCATCCCGCCGCGCGACACGCCCTACACGGCGGGCGAGATGGTAGATGCGCTGCTGCTCGGTGGCGCATAGGGAACAGCGCACTTCTCCTCAGTTGCGTTCCATCCTGCCGTTGACACGTGTACCTCGCTACGGCGAAACTCCGAGCCGGACGAAGATCATCGCGAGAAAGAATCAGGAGGTCGTCAATGGCAACGGAGACAGAGAGCGCACCGCAGTTCTTTCGAGTCGCCACGCTGCCCGATATACAAATCCTGTCTGCTGTGCCGGAACTGAAGGCGCGGCTCGTTGCAGGCGACCGCTTGTTGGCGATGTTCGGGAACGCGGAGCCGAACGCCTCATTGCCACTGCACAGCCACCCGCACGAGCAGATCACCTATGTCCTCGACGGCACAATTCATTTCCAGGTTGGCGATAAGGAGCATGATCTCAGCCCTGGCGACGGGCTGATGATTCCCGGCGGCGTGACGCACGGCGGCGTGCGCGTCGGCCCGCAAGGGTGCCGTTTCCTCGAAGTCTTCACCCCACTGCGGGATGAATACGTCGCACTCATGCCGAAGGTAGACAAGAATTCGCCCACACCATAGCCGTATGGCCGAGAGCAGGGATCGCTTCACAACGCACGATGCATGGCATATGCCTTGCTTGCATCGGTATGCATCGTCGCGTAGCGGCGGTCGCGGCATCGCGACCGTGAACCCGTAGAAAGGGACACAAGGATGGAACGAAGCGACCTACCCGACAAATTGTTCGCCGAGGATACCCTGTCGTACCCGAACTCCGTGGACGGTGAGCGACCAGCCGACGAAGATCAGTCGGCATCCATGCAGCAAGGCGAACGACAGAATGCGGTACTCGCCGAGAGTTCGCCGGACGAGGACATGCTGGCCGTCGAGTATCGCGAGGAAGAAGTGCAAACCGCCGCGCCGCTCGAACACACACCTAGCCCGGAAGACCTCTACGAACCGGGCGGCGGCAACTCGTCACCCGGTGCGGACATCGAGGACGAATCGCCCCCGGATCGCGGTGGTCGCACGTATTAAGTCTAGGACTTACGCAGTTGGGGCGGATCGGGTAGATTGACGGCATGAATAGACCGAAATGCTCCGACACCGATTACATCAATTTCCTGGTCGCTTCCCCGCGCGCCGTCAGTGGCACCGAAGCCGCGCGCGTCCATCCTGAC
>JBBSFO010000827.1:0-2238 GCA_038238655.1 Thermomicrobiales bacterium
CCTCGGAGACGAGGCCCTTTTCTGCCGCGACGGCCTTGACGCGATCGGTGAGGTCGCGGATCTCCTTCGTGATACCGCGCGGCGTGATGCCATGTTCGATGTTGTAGGCTTCCTGAATCACACGGCGGCGCACCGTCTCCGAAATCGCGAACTTCATCGCGTCCGTTGCTTTGTCCGCGTACATAATGACCAAGCCGTCCACATGGCGGGCGGCGCGGCCGCTGACCTGGATCAGCGAGCGGTTCGAGCGCAAAAAGCCCTCTTTGTCGGCGTCGAGGATGGCGACGAGCGAGACTTCCGGCAGGTCCAACCCTTCGCGCAGCAGGTTGATGCCGACGATCACATCGTAGACGCCGAGGCGCAATGAGCGCAGGATGTCTACCCGTTCCAACGTCTCGATGTCGTGATGGAGGTACTGCGTCTTGACGCCCATCTCTTTCAGATAGTCCGTCAAGTCCTCGGCCATCCGCTTGGTCAGGGTCGTAATCAGGGCGCGCTGCCCTTTGCTGACGCGGACGCGCACCTCTTCGAGCAGGTCGTCAATCTGCCCGTCGGTCGGGCGGACGGAGATGATCGGGTCGAGCAGCCCCGTCGGGCGGATGACTTGCTCCACTACCTGCGCGCCGCATTCCTTGGTGTGGATGATCTCGTAATCGGCGGGCGTCGCGGAAACGTAGACGGCTTGGTTGATGTGCCGCTCGAACTCATCGAACCGGAGTGGGCGGTTATCGAGCGCGCTTGGCAGGCGGAAGCCGAACTGGACGAGTTGCTCCTTGCGCGAGCGGTCGCCGCCGTACATACCACGCACCTGCGGCAACGAGATATGCGACTCGTCCACGATCAGCAGATAATCGTCCGGGAAGTAATCGAGCAGCGTCCACGGCTGATCGCCCGCGCCACGCCGCGCGAGGTGGCGGCTGTAGTTCTCGATACCGGCGCAGTAGCCGACCTCGGAAAGCATTTCCAGATCGTACATCGTTCGCTGCTTGATGCGCTGCGCTTCGAGCAGTTTTCCCTGTGCCTCGAACACTTTAACTTGTTCCTGCATTTCTTCTTCGATGTCCCGCATCGCCGCCTGCAGTTTTTCCTGGCTGGTAACGAAGTGCTTGGCGGGGTAGATGTCCACCGCATTGTGCTCGCTGAGCACCTCACCCGTCAGCGGGTCCACCGACACAATGCGCTCGACCTCGTCGCCCCACAGTTCGATCCGCAGCGCGATCTCCTCATACGCCGGGAAGACCTCCAGCGTATCGCCACGCACGCGGAAGGTGCCGCGCACGAGCGTCGAATCATTGCGTTCGTACTGCACATCTACAAGGTGCCGCAGGACGCGCTCGCGCCGGATGCTGCCCCCCTTGCGGAACGAAACGACCGTCTTGCCGTACTCCTCCGGTGCGCCGATGCCATAGATGCACGAAACGGACGCGACGATCACGACATCCCGACGCTCGAACAGTGCGCGCGTCGCGGCGTGGCGGAGGCGGTCAATCTCCTCGTTGACCTCGGATTCCTTCTCGATGTAGGTGTCCGAGCGGGCGATATACGCCTCCGGCTGATAGTAGTCGTAGTAGGAGACGAAGTATTCGACGGCGTTGTTCGGCAGGAACTCCTTGAACTCGCTGTAGAGCTGCGCGGCGAGCGTTTTGTTGTGCGAAAGGATCAGCGTCGGCTTCTGGACGCGCTCGATCACCTTCGCCATCGTGTACGTCTTGCCGCTGCCCGTCACGCCGAGGAGCGTCTGATGGTGGAACCCTTCCTGGATGCCGCGCGATAGTTTCTCGATTGCCTGCGGCTGGTCGCCCGTCGGTTCGAACGGGGAAACGACGCTGAACTTCGTATCAATCACCGGGGCAGGACGAACCCACTCCTGCGGCTCCTCGATCTGTGTTTCGACGCGTTCTGCCATCGGTTATGACCCTCCTGTAGACCCCGGAATCGAGTGCAATCACTCGGGTGTGTAACAACCGATTATACCAGAACGGACGTACCAAAACGAGGGGAGGGAAGCAATGAGCGATGAGCAAAACGGGACCGTCTCGTTGCTCATCGCTCATCATTCAGACCTTGTACACCGCCGTCGCGCCGCCATCAATGACCATCGTGGCGCCGGTGATGAAGGCCGCGTCGTCGCTGGCGAGGAAGGAGGCGAGAGCGGCGACTTCCTCCGGCGTGCCAGCGCGACCGAGCGGGATGTGGGAAATGAGACGATCCAGCATGTCGGGCCGGACGAGTGGGGTC
>JBBSFO010000828.1:0-2230 GCA_038238655.1 Thermomicrobiales bacterium
CGGTGTTCTGCGCGAGTGATGGGGCGTATGTGGTGGCCGGGGTTGTGGCGTGTTGTCATGATCGCGGCGTCTCGTTTCGGATGGTGGAGAGCCGGGTGGTGGCGCGATTGTTTGGTCTGCTTGGGTTGTCTGGTGAGGATGATTGGCTTGCGTTCGCGCAAGGCGTGGTCGTCGCGTGTCCTGGTCGGATGGGGGAGGCGGCCTGCGAGGCGGTCGCGCATGGTTTGGTGGACTCAGAGCTTGTGGCGGCGCGTGCTGCGTGTTGGCGGGAGTACCACCAGGCAACGACTCTGCCTGGGCGCAGGTCGTGTCAGCGGCGATTGCGGATCATGCAGCAGGAGGCGCGCGAACGCAGCCATGCCGGGGGCGTCTCCAGTCATCACGTTCCCGGCCGGGGTTTGACGTTTGCAGCGCCGGGGGTATCTTCTCTGCGCCCGGTTCACGGATAATCATTGTGCCGAACGACCAGCCAGAGCATCTTCGTGTCCTGATCGCAAACCAGCGAGCGGCACGGCTTGACTACGTCACGAAGGTCGTGGTCAGCCTTGGGCATGAGGTGATCGCCCGCTCGATCGAGGTGGATGATGTCGCCGAGCTGACCGCCAGGGAGCGTCCCGACGTTGCGTTGGTGGGGTTGGGGGAGAGTTCTGAGCATGCACTTGACCTGATTGATCAGATCGTGCGCAAGGCGACCTGCCCGGTGATCACGATCTTGGAGACCGACGATCACGCATTCGTCAGCGAAGCCGCTAAGCGCGGCGTGTTTGCCTACATCACCGACGCTGACCCAGACGAGCTGCAAAGCTCGATCGACATCGCGCTTCGCCGGTTCGCCGAGTATCAGAACCTAGAGGGCGCGTTTGGCCGGCGGGCGGTGACCGAGCGCGCCAAGGGCATCCTGATGGAACGCCATGGCATCGATGACAGCCACGCCTTCGAGATGCTCAGGAGCCACTCCCGAAGCAGCAACCGCAAAATCGGCGACATCGCAAACGCCGTCGTCGATGGCCACCGCCTGCTGCCCGGCCCACTCAAACCCGAAACCACGCTCACCTGACCAGCAAAGGCGCGCAGTGGTTTGCGCAATCAACCAGCCCCATATCGCCTTAGGCGCAGTCCGGCCGTGCCACCGCTGGATTCGATTCGGTGAGGCGTCTCGTGGGTGGGACTGAGTTAGCGGGACGGGCGGTGCTGCTGATCGGCAAGCCGAAGCAAGCCGGACACCGCCCGCCCGGGGCGTGTTCGCGTATCGCAGGCAGCCGGTTCATGTGCAGATTGGAGAACGGTTAGGGCTACCCGGTGTTTCGCCCCGGATATACGCGGGTATGCCCGTAACGCTGATCGGCAGGCCCCACGAGAGGGAGGGACGGATGTCTGAAGATGTGAATGTGGTGGAGTGGGTCGGTCGTGCGATCGATGAGGCGCATTCCGATCAGCCGGTGGCGACGCGGCGGCAGATGATCGCGGGCGCGGCGGCGACGCTTGGTGGGATGGGAGTGATGGGGGCGCTGCCGTCGCTGGCGTCTGCGTCGATCTCGAGTGACAACTCGACGAAGAACATCCTCACCGTGGCGGCGACGGCTGAGGTGTTGGCGACGATCGTCAACACGGTCGGCTGGAAGCGGGGATTGGGTGGCGATGCGGTGACGCAGCGGAACATTGCTGCGGCGGCGCGTGAGGAGCTGGTGCATTTCAACGTGCTTCACTCGATCGGCGCTCGCCCGGTGACGAGGCAGATCTGGGTGCCGGATGCGGTGTTTGCCAATCGCACCAACTTCCTCTCGACGCTTGAGGTGGGCGATCAGATCTTCGTCAATGCCTACCTGATCGCGACCAAGCACTTCGCCGCGCAGAAGAAAGCCCGCTATGCGGTGATCGCTGCGGAGTTCATGGGCGTTGAGGCGGTGCACAGGGCGCTTGCCCGTCAGTCGTTGGGCAAGCTGGGCAATGATCGCGTGTTCATGAAGTTCGACCAGCGTGAGCACGCTCCCGATGCTCCCAATAAGGGACAGCCGGGCTTTGAGGACATCCTCGTCGCCGTCAAGCAGCTCGAAGCCGCGGGCTTCGGCTTCGGCAAGGCCGGCGCGTCACCGGGACGCTTCTTCTCCTTCAACACCGTGATGCAGCAGACCCCGACCGACCCCGACCTGAACACGTTCCAGGCCGACCCCGTCTGATCAGCAGCAGGGCATCTCCGTTCGACGACGCGCATGCTGGACGGCCGGTGGCA
>JBBSFO010000829.1:0-2227 GCA_038238655.1 Thermomicrobiales bacterium
GATCTCCTCGCAGCGGCGAGTCGTCACTCGACGAGGACGACCTGGGTCTTCGCGCTCGATGAGGTGGTCTGGCTCTTTCTCAAACGCGCCCGCGGGGCACGCCCTCTCTTCGATGACGTCATGCGACTGTTCCAGGCATAGCAAAGGATCGCAGCGAACCGACGCCGACTCGGCCCCTCAATTCTTTGCCACCCCTGAGTAACGGTATGCAGAGCGTTGAAAAACCCGACCGACGCCTAATCGCGAGGCGCGTTGATCCCGTCCTCACGCTTATCCGGCGGATGCGACGACTATCGAATTCATCACCAGTCCGAGCGCTCCCCCCGGATATGGTCGCCGTCCCCAACCGTGCTTACTCAAGAGTCGCTTGAGGTTTTGTCCGCTCGCCGTCAGTAACGCTTCCCCGTTCACTTTGAGCAATCCGCGCAGTCGGAACCGGCGTAAGCCGTGCCAACTCTTCGCTTCCGCAAACAGCGGCTCGACCCAGACCCCGCGTTTGTGCATCGCTTTCTTGTATGCCTCGGTCTTATGGTAGCCACGGACACGGTCGAGATATGCCTCATCCAGACTCCGCTGCACGGTGCGTCCGACCTTGCTCGGCGTGCAGCGCGCCTTGCAGGGACACTGATTGCAGACCGCAGCGGGCGCTTGATAGTGGATCGAGCGATCCTTCTGCTTCCGCTGGCGGCGTTTCAGTATCGTTCCCTGCGGACAGGTATAGGTATCGGAGGCAGAATCATAGCGGAAGTCCTGCTGACTGAATCCGACCCGCCGTTTGTCCGGTCCTGGTAGCGGGATGTAGGCGTGAATCCCCGCATCCTCGAGCGCGATGATGTTCTCAATCCCGGCATAGGCGGTGTCAGCGGTAACCTGTCGGGGACGCAGATGCCAGTGGAAGCAGGTGTGCCAGACGAGATCGCGCATCGGTTGTCCTTCCATCACCTCTGCGGGCGCGACCAGTGCTTGCAGGATGATCCGTGCCTTGCCGCCATCGACGACGTAATGTGTCTGGTAGCCGAGTCGGGTACTGCTGCCGGGGCGATGCATGAAAGTCGCGTCGGGGTCGGTGGTGCTGACGACGTAATCGGCCAGGCGCTTGCGAACATGGTGATTCTGGACTTCGCGCCGCTGCTTGCCGGCCTCCACCAGCCAATCGTGGCGGTGTGCGTTGGTGTCCGCGAGGACGATCCGTTGCTCCTCAGACACGGGCGTGGGGAGAGCAATCGGTGGTACCTCGGCATCGGTCGCGGGCCGGTCCGGCGCTGCATCGTGCGCGGGTATGGCCACGGGTTCGGCTGATTCCTCTGCCTTGAAGAGATCGCGCAGGTGCGGCTCGATGGCGAAGCGGGGCACGAGCGAACCACGGGAAGCGTTCGCCTCAACTTTGGTAGCGTCAACATAGAGTTCCGCGCCCCAGACGAGTCCCGCAGTGATGCAACGTGCGGTAATCGTCTCGAAGAAGCGGCGGAAGACGGGCAACCCATAGCGCTCACGGATCTTCGTCAGACTGGAATGATCAGGGAGTCGCTCATCGAGGTCATACCCAATCTGCCCAGAGGGCACCCGCAGCGCCGGCTGAGGCGATCCGCGACGACCGTCATCAGTTGGCGCTCTGAACGGATGCCCTCGAAGAACATGATCAGTTGGAGTTTGAAGAAGACGACGGGATCGACCGAGGGGCGACCGCCTGCCGCATAGCAGTCGGCGACGAGATCGCGGACAAAGGCGAGATTGAGCGTACGGTCGAGATGGCGGTAGAAATGATCAGCGGGGACGAGCGCTTCGAGGGAAACGTCTGTGAGCGGGGTGAAGGCCCGCAGTTTGGCACCCATCATCGCGGCATCGCTCCTACGTTGAACGACGGAAGGAGCCGATCCTACGATTTGACCATCCGTTTTTCAACGCTCTGTATGTGTGCAGGATCATAAGTCCAAGTCCAATCGCTTTCCACACACGAAAAGGGGCGCACGGCTGTGCGCCCTACACTATCCACGATTTCGCGTCGTGCCCTTGCCTTCCGGCTCCCCTTCCCCGGTGGGAAAGGGGTTGGGGGTTAGAGTGTCCTAGTCGTCATCGTCCGCGACGCTCGGCGTTTCAGCGAGGTCGTCCTCGAAGTCAGGCTCAAAGCCCGGCTCGTCGTCCTCCTCATTCGTGGTAAGCATTGCATCGCGCTCACGTTCCATAGCGGCGAGAGTCGCGGCGGTCAGGGCGTCATCGTCGCCCATCA
>JBBSFO010000830.1:0-2227 GCA_038238655.1 Thermomicrobiales bacterium
GGGGGGTGTACGGCAGTTGGCGCATCTGCCGCGCCGCCGCCTCGACCAGCCGCTCCTGCCCGAAGCCGACATTGACGCACCAGAGGCCGGCCATCGCATCAATGTATTCCTTACCGGATTCGTCCACAACCGTGCAGCCATGTCCCTCGACCATCACGAGCGGCGGTTGACGGAGCGCATGTTGCGTAAACGGTCGCCAGAGTTCATCCAAATCCGTTGGTGTCGCCTCGACCTGCGTGGCCATCCGTGCCCCTCCTCGTGTCGTATGCGCAAATCCTTGCGCTTCGCTGATCGAACGATAGTCCTCCGGGGCAGATGATGCAAGCACAGACATCAATCGCACAACGAAAGGGGAACGGCAGATGCCGTTCCCCTGCGGGTGCTCCCGGATGGACGTGTGTCTGTTAGCCGTCACCCAACCGGTGGATAAAGGCGGACTCGCTGCCGCCGCCGGTTTTCGGGGGTGCCGGGGGTGGTGCGGCTGCGGGCGCCGGGGCGGCGACGGGCGCAGGCGACGGAGCGGGCGCCGAAGGCGCAGACGGCGCGGCTGTCGGGGCCGCGTTCACGTTGACCTTGACGATCTGCCCCGTCGGTGGGCCGAAGCCCATATTCGAGACATAGAGCGTGCCGTCGGGGCCGAACGTCATCCCCGTCGGGAAGAAGAGGCCGCTGGCGACGACTTCCCACGTCCCCGACGCGGTCATCCGCACGACGTTTCCCGAACCCGGCACCGGCCCGGAGTTCGGCACCGTGCTCATCTGCAGCGCATAGAGTCGGCCCTGACCGTCGTAGGCGATGCCGAGCACGGCGGAGAGACCATTCGTGACTACGCTGATGTCACCACCGGGTGTGACCTTGAAGACCTTGGAGTGGCCTAACACCGGGAACGTGTCGAGGTTGCTCACATAAAAGTTGCCATCGCGCCAGGCGGCGACGGTTGGGACGATATGCCCCATGGTGGCGGAGAAATCAACGACGCGACTCGCCTGACCGTCGGGCGTGATCTTGATCAGTTCGCCGCGGTTCGACTCGATCGCGTACAGGTTGCCACCGGCCTGCGTCATACTGAAGAAGTCGCCATCCGGTTCGAAATCTTCCGCATCCGGCTTGGCTGCGGGGTGGCTCTTGACATAGGCGCTCAGGTCCACCACGCGCGTTGTCGTGCCGTCGGCATTGACCTTGTACACACCATTCGGCGCATCGGGATTGCCGTGCGAGCAGCCACCACCCGAGACGAGCGCGTAGAGTGTCCCGCCCATGAACTCGATGTCGGAAACGCCACTCACGGAGCTTTGCGCCCCCATCGCATCGCGCGCAGACGGCAGGCCCTGCGCGACTGTCGTCACTTTGCCGCTCGCATCAATCTTCGAAATGCGCGCGGTTTTGCCGCCGGTATAGGGGCCAACGCCGTTCGGGACTTGCTCGCACGTCCCGATGGTCGAGTTTGCGCCACCCATGCCCGCTTCGGCGACGTAGAGGCTGCCATCCGGGCCGAACCGCAGCCCGCGCGGCCCTTGCACGCCCGTCGCGAAGACTGAGACATTCGCGGATGGCGGTGGCGGCGGGCCGCCCGGCCCACCACCGGGCGCACCGGACGGTGGGCCGGGCGGCGTCTGCGCGGCGACGTTGCCGAGCGAGGCGAACAGCGCGAGAATCGTCGCGACTGTCGCCAAGGTGCGCGTGGCGCGCCGAGATCGAACATCGTTATGCATCCACCCGATACACATACTTTCCCTCTCCTTCTTCGGTAGACGAACGGCTCCAAAGCGGTGGTCGCATCCCTCCTTTTCTCCAAGCACGCGCGTGCCTACCCCGATGATCGGAACGCGGGACCGGATGCATAGCAAAGATGTTCGCGAAGCGGAGTATCTGCATCGGCATTCTACGGCTTCCCGATCTGCTCGCTCTGTCCGGTAGCACTGCCCCGCGAATCGACAGTATCTGCATCGGCATTCTACGGCTTCCCGATCTGCTGTCAATGCGAGATGGATACCCTTTTCCTTTGGCGAGCAGCTCGGATGCGCTGCCGCGTGTTGACGGATCGTGCCGGGAGAATGCCGTGCCATGCGGTACAATCGGCGGACGCGGCATGCGTTGCATGGCCGGGACAAGGACGGGGGCATTGTGACGGTTCGTGGACAACGGGAGCGCGGGCGGCTCAACCTGCTCTCCTCACTGAAATATCGAGAAAGCCGGACCTTCTGGTTCGGCGCGACGATTGCGAGCA
>JBBSFO010000831.1:0-2218 GCA_038238655.1 Thermomicrobiales bacterium
CGCCGACGCAGAGCGCGGTGGACGATTCCTTGCTCCGTGTGGGCGAACTGATCGCCGTGCCGTGGGCAGAGTCGCATATGCTCCGGCGCGGCGGGGTGCTGGATCGCCTCGTCCACTATCCCCGTTTCATCCATCGTGCGACAAACGCATTGCAAGCGGGTGACGCGATCTTTGACGCCGCCATTGGTCATGGTGCGGCGGCAGCGGCGTTTGTGCCGCTCCTCGACAGCGGGCAGGTGCGCCGCCTGCTCATCAACCCGCACGGCATGGAGGAGTTCTCCGCCAGTGGCCTGAAAGGGGCGCTCCTCGCGCCGCAGCGGTCGCGTGTCCGCACTGCGGCGCGCCATGCCGACCGTGCTATCGCCCTCGACGCCTTTCTCGTTCCCGAGGTAATGCGCAACCTGGAGCTACCGCGCGCACGCGTCGCGATCGTCCCGAACGGGATTGACGTGGAGCGTGTGGATCGCCTGACGGGCACGATGGCGCCCCAAACCGACCAACCGCCGCTGATCGTCAGCCTCGCGCGCATCGAGCCGAACAAGGGGCTGGACGTGCTCGCCGCCGCACTCGGCATGATGCATGCGCAACTACCGGCAGGATGGCGCTGGCTGCACATCGGCGAGGGCGCTGCCCGCCCGCAGGTGGAGGCGGCAATCGCGCGCGCCGGGATTGCCGCGCATGCCACCCTGCTCGGTCGCCTTTCGGACGCGGATCTGCACCGCACGCTCGCTACGGCGACACTCTTTGTCCACCCGACGCGCTACGAGGGTAGTCCGCTCGTGATGCTCGAAGCGATGGCGCACCGCCTGCCAATTGTCGCCTCCGCCGTGGGCGGTATCCCGGACAAGGTGATCCCCGACGAGACGGGCTGGCTCGTCCCGCCCGACGACCCGGCGGCGTTGGGCGCGGCGATTCGTTCTGCACTCGACCGGCCACCTGCTATACTGCGCGCCGTGGGGGAGCGGGGACGCGCGCGCGTTGTCGCCCATTTCAGTCTGACACAGGTCGTGGACGAACTGATCGCGCTTCTTGATGCGATCCCGCCGCGTCGCTGAGGAGTACCGGGGTCTGAGGGATGCACGCGTGAGCCTCGCCGAGGCACAATCCGCACCGATTTCCGCACGATGGGGCAGCCGTGTCCGGGGCGGATTTGCTACCCATACCGCATGGCTCCGCGCCGCGTTCGGCTGGCAACCACTGATCCTGCTCGCCGTTAGCCTCGTCGCGCTGCTCGGCGCCTATCAGGTGGAGCGGCCGATCCGCGTCACTATCGGTGGCGCGCACGAAAAACCCTTTGTCCAGAATTTCCACGACAAGGAAATCGCCGCCGACGGGACGACGCACTATCGCTGGACGAGCGCGACATCCTTCATTATCTTCAAAGGAATCGGCGGCGGGCGCGAGCGCACCGCGACGCTGCGCCTCCGCTCCGGTCGGCCACCCGGCGTGGCACAACCCGTCGCCGTGCTCGTCAACGGTGTGGAGGTGAAACGGTTCACCGTCGGCTCGGAGTGGCAAACGGTCGGCTTCGCCATCAACGGCGCGGCGACCGCCGGACATGGCGTGGTCGTGGAACTCCGCACTCCCGCCGAAAAGTTACCGGGGAGCGACGGGCGCATCGTTGGCGTGCAAGTCAACGAGTTGCGATTGACGACGGTGGGCGGTGGACGAACGATCCCCGCGTGGGGCACGCTCGCCCTGACCTTGCTGACGATTCTTACGCTCTATCTGATCGCCGCCCGCGCCCTCGGTATCGCTATCGCGGACGACGGGCGACGACGCGCGCTCGCGGCGCTGAGCGCGCTGGTTGGGGCGCTGCTCCTCGCCGCGCTCTTCGTTGTCGCGCGACCGTACATCGCGGCGTACAGCGGCGCGCTGCTTGCCGTCCTGCTCGGCGCACTCGGCGCACTGCTCCTGCCGCGCCCGTTGATCCGGCTCGGGGCACGCTGCGGCCTCGCCGTCACGCCGTCCGAGGCAACGGCGCTCTGCGCGATTCTCGCGCTCGGCATCGTCGTCAAACTCGGCGGGCTGCTCTACCCGGACACGGTCGTCATTGATCTCAACTGGCATATTCGCTGGATGCGCACCTTCCTTCAGCACAACTTCGGCGCGCTCTACTTCCCGTCGGACCTTTCGTCCGGCCCGAAAGAGTGGGGCATCGGCGTCCTGATCCCGAAATCGCCGCTCTTTTACGCGATGCTCGCCCCGTTCACGCTGC
>JBBSFO010000832.1:0-2213 GCA_038238655.1 Thermomicrobiales bacterium
CGCGGTGGTGGCGCGATCACGGCGGCGCTCTTTATCGGCGAGTTCGTCGAGGGCAAACCGTGGATCCATCTCGACATTGCCGGCAGCGCCGCGACCGCCGAAAGCGGCCCGTATACCCCAAAGGGTGCGACAGGCGTAATGGTCCGCTCCCTCGTGCAGTATGTCGAGGAGGCTGGGAAATAGCGAGTGAGATACTGTCCTGCCGATGATGACGCGGATAGTCTGTTTGGGGCATACTTGCTCCCGTCACATCGGTGGATTGGCCTCAGTATTCAGAAGTGCTGGCGGACCACCGATTGGCAAACGTGTGAATGGGATGAAGGTAAGGGAGGAATCACCGTGAGCAGCAATCCCCCGCAGCAACCACCGGGCTACACACCGCAACCGCCGTACGGACAGCAACCGTACGGGCAGCCGCCGTATGGGCAGCCGGGCGGCTATCCACAACCCGCAAAGACGAATGTCCTGGCAATCGTTGGCCTCGTCCTCAGTTTCTTTGTCAGTCTCGTCGGCTTGATCCTCAGCATCGTCGCGCTTGTCCAGATCAACGGCTCCAACGGGACACAGAAGGGCAAAGGGCTGGCAATCGCGGGCATCATCATCGGCGCGTTGAGCATGCTCTTCACGGTCTTCGCGCTCACGAGCCAGTAGAAGCGTTCCACTATCAGGAAACCGGCGACGCACACTGCCGCGCGGTCGCCGGTTTCGCATTTCACCCGCTGGATCCCGCCCGTTCATCTATACCTCGGGTCTTTGCGCGCTACTACCTGTGATAGAGTAGCCAAACCGCGCACGGATACGGATGGCGAAGGGTTACGACAAGGGGGATGGGATGCCGAGAACGGAAATACGACCGGGAAATATGATTGGCATGGCGACGACGGCGATTGACACGCCCGCCCTCGTTATTGATTGCGACGCGATGGAGCACAACCTGCGGACGATGGCAGACTTCTTCCGCGACAAGCCCGCCAGTCTCCGCCCGCACGCGAAGACACACAAAAGCCCGACCATCGCGCACAAGCAGATCGCCCTCGGCGCGGTTGGCATCACCTGCGCCAAACTCGGCGAGGCGGAAGTGATGACCGAGGCGGGTATCAAGGACATCCTGGTCGCCAATCAAATCATCGGCCCGACCAAAATCGCCCGCCTGATCGGACTTCTCCACCACACACGCGTCACGGTCGCGGTGGACGACCCGGAGAACCTGCGCGATCTTGCACGCGCGGCGGAGGCGCAGGGCGTCGAACTCGATGTGCTGGTCGAGGTCAATACCGGCATGAACCGTTGCGGCGTCGAACCGGGCAAAGCGGCGGTGCAGTTGGCGCGTATCGCGTCCGACCTTCCCGGCATCCGCTTCCGGGGCATCCAGGCGTACGAGGGGCATCTCGTCAACATTCAGGACGACGGCGAGCGCGCGGGTCGGGTCGCAACAGCGATGGCACCGATCATCGAAACGCGCCGGGCCATCGAGGCGGCAGGCATCCCGGTCGGCATCGTTTCCGGCGGCGGCACCGGCACCTTCGCGCACACCGGTACGACTGACGGGTTCGACGAAGTGCAGGCGGGGTCGTACGTCTTCATGGATAGCACGTACGCGGGCGTCGGCGGCATCGGCGGGCGATTCCGGTCCGCCCTCACCGTCCTCGCGACGGTCATCAGTCGCCCATTGCCGGAGCGCGTCATCCTCGACATCGGTCGCAAGACGCTCGGCACCGATCACGGCACTCCGGCGCTCAAGGGCTACCCGGAGGGCATCACGTTCAAGGGTTTCTCCGAGGAGCATACGACGATGATCGTCGAAGGCCCCGCCCGCGACCTTCGCCCCGGCGACACCGTCGAGGTGATCCCCGGCCATGTCTGCACGACCGTCAATCTCTACGACTGCTACTACGCTACCCGCAACGGCGCTGTCGAAGCCATCTGGCCCGTCGCCGGTCGCGGTCGCTCGCAGTAGGCGGGGGACGTAACGCAGAGGACGCAGAGATCGCAGAGAGCACAGAGGAAAGAAAAGGGAAAACGAACTTCTCTGTGTCCTCAGCGTCCCCTGTGCCCTCTGCGTTACGATTTCCAGTATCTAACCGATGATACGGAGGGATGCGATGAGCGGGATCTATGAACGCCTCGGGATTCGGCAACTCATCAATGCGCGGGGGACGCATACGCGGCTCGGCGGCTCGATCATGCCAGCGGAAGTGCTCGATGCGATGCGC
>JBBSFO010000833.1:0-2204 GCA_038238655.1 Thermomicrobiales bacterium
GCGGCCCCGCCCCTTTTATGGTGCCCCTCGCCAGGGGGCCAGCCTTGGTGGGTGGGGGATCAACGCATCGCCCGTACGCATCGGATTGCGCCCTGCCGCGGCTTCCCGTAGGGGCGATGATTGAATCGCCCTCCCCGACGCCGCGAACCTCGCATACCTCGCATCGGCCCCGCCCCTATTAACGTGCCCCTCGCCAAGGGGCCAGCCATCGTGGGAGGGCGATTCAAGCATCGCCCGTACGGGGATGGGATCGCCCTCCCCGGCGGGATTGATGAGAGGGATGGACGTATGGCGATGAATCCGGCGCGGATGCGGGAACTCTTGCAGGGATTCCAATTCAAGCAACTCTTCATCGAGGAACTCGGCTGGTCGCAGCCGCCGGGCGGCGCCCCGGCGGCGTTTTCGTGCGGGGAAGGGACGTTCACGCGGCGACCAATCGCGCAACTGGGCGGGGTCGTCGTCTTCGAGATAACGGCGGACGATGGCCGGATCCCCGATGCCGCACGGTGCGCGGCGGTCCACCGGGAAATTGCGAAGCAGTACCACGAGAACCTGCTGATCTTCGTGGACGCCGCCCGCGCGCAGGCGCTCTGGTACTGGGCGAAACGCGAGGGCGGCAAGTGGCTCGCCCGCCCGCACCTCTATGTGCGGGGGCAGCCCGGCGACCTGTTCCTCAGCAAGATCAGCGCGCTCTTCGTGGACATCAGCGCGTTCGGCGCGGACGGGGACATCTCCGTCGTCGAGATGGCGGAGCGGCTGCGGCGGGCGCTCGATGTCCAGCCGACGACCAAGAAGTTCTACGACGAATACCAGCGCGAGCACCTGCGCTTCATCGAGCACATCGCGGGGATCGGGGATGAGCGCGACCGCCGCTGGTACGCCTCCGTGCTGCTCAACCGGCTGATGTTCATCTACTTCCTCCAGCGCAAGGGGTGGCTGGACGGCGGCGACCGGGAGTACCTGCAAAAGAAACTCGCCGCGAGCAGGGAACAGGCACCCGATGCCTTCTACCGTTACTTCCTCCGACCGCTCTTCTTCGATGCGTTTGCGGTGCCGGAAAGCGACCGCGCCGATTCCGTGAGCGCCGCCGTCGGCCAGATTCCCTACCTGAGCGGCAGCATCTTCCTCCGCCACCCCGTCGAGGAGCGCTGGCCGGCAATCGCGGTGGACGACGCGGCGTTCGCCAACCTCTTCCACCTCTTCACCCGTTTCTCGTGGAACCTCGACGACACCCCCGGCGCGAGCGACGACGAGATCAACCCGGACGTGCTCGGCTACATTTTCGAGAAATACATCAACCAGAAAGCCTTCGGCGCCTACTACACCCGCCCCGAGATCACCGACTACCTCTGCGAGCAGACCATCCACCGCGTTATTTTGGACAAGATCAACCCGCCGCCCATTGGGGAAGGCGGTCCCATCTCCGTACGGGCGATGCTTGAATCGCCCTCCCCAGAAGGTCGGATCGAACAGGGAGGGCAATCCGAAGCCGGGGGAGAGCGATTCAAGCATCGGGGAGGGGCGATTCAAGCATCGCCCGTACGGGAGCCGCGCCAGTTCGAGACGATGGACGAGTTGCTGATGCATCTCGATGCGCCGCGCTGCCGCGCGCTGCTCGGCGAGATTTTGCCGAACCTGAGCATCCTCGACCCGGCGTGCGGCTCCGGCGCGTTCCTCGTCGCGGCGATGAAGACGCTGATCCCGATCTACAGCGCCGTCGTCGGCCAGATCCATTTTTTGCACGACGCGTGGCTGAACGACTGGCTCCGCACGGCGGAGTCGCACCAGAGCGTCAACTACCACATCAAGAAGCGGATCATTTCGGACAACCTCTTCGGCGTAGACATCATGGCGGAAGCGGCGGAGATCGCGCAGTTGCGCCTCTACCTCGCCCTCGTCTCGTCGGTCGAGCACGAGCGGCAACTGGAGCCGCTGCCGAACATTGATTTCAACATCCTCACCGGCAACTCGCTGATCGGCCTGCTGAAAGTAAACGAGACCGAGTACAACCCCCGGCTCGGCGAGCAGCCGTACCGCGAAGTCGTCAAGGGGAAGAACGACCTCGTCCGGGCGTACCGGCAGGTCTCCGGCCCCACGGTGGATTTGCGCGCCTTGCGGGATGAGATACAGGCGCACCGCGACGTGGCCGCCGACAACCTCAACGCCGCGATGCTTGACCGTTTCCAGACGCTCGGCGTGCGCTA
>JBBSFO010000834.1:0-2202 GCA_038238655.1 Thermomicrobiales bacterium
ACGCTGCTGGTCGCGCGCAAGGTGCGCGTCGGCAGTGTGCCGGGGATCGTCGGTGTCAAGGCGGGCCATCTCCAGCGACCGGAGGAGCAGCGCACCGTGCCGCCGATCCGCGATTTGTACATTGATGTCGGCTACGACACGGCGGCGGAAGTCGCCGCGCTCGGCATCCGCACGGGCACGCCGATTACCTACGATGCACCGCTCTCCGAACTGACGAACGGCGATCGTGTCTATGGCAAGGCGGTGGACAATCGCATCGCCTGCGCGATCCTCCTTCAACTGCTCGAACGGCTGCAAGGGGCGACGCTCGGCGGCACGCTCACCTGCGCCGTCGCGGTGCAGGAAGAAGTCGGGCTGCGGGGCGCGCAGGTGCTCGCGTACCGCCTCAACCCGGACTACATCATCGTGATGGACACAATGCCCTCCGGCGACACGCCCGAAATGCGCCTCGCGCAGGACGCGAATGTGAAGATCGGCGCCGGCCCGGTCATCCGCCTGATGGCAGGCGGTGGCGGCGGCGGCCACCACATGCCGCCGCAGATGGTCCGCCTAATGCTCGACACGGCGGAAGCGGCGGGCATCCCGGTGCAGCCCGTGGTGCTCGCCGGCGCGAACACGGACGCCGCGACGATGCACCTCGTGCGCGAGGGCATCCCGACGGGCGTCATCAACTTGCCCCGCCGCTACTCCCACTCGCCTGTCGAAATGCTCGATCTCAATGATGCCGCGAACGCCCTGCTCCTCGCCGAAGCAATCGCGCAGGGTATCGGCACGCACCACCTGGAGTTTTTGGAGGATTGACCTACCCCCCGGCCCCCTTCCGTCCCTCGGCGTGGGAAGGGGGAACGAGCCTTCGAGAGATCGAGGCGTTTGGGATACGCCACGGCCTTCAGGTTGAGTCACCCCTTCCCACGCCGAGGGACGGAAGGGGGCCGGGGGTTAGGTTCTTGGACGACCTTGACCGCATCGAACAACAGCTTGTCGAGGCGCGCGACGCACTGGTGACCTATTGGGAGCAGCCGGAAGGGCAGGCATGCTTCCTCGCGCTCGGCATCGCGAACGACGCGCTGTCGGATTACTATATGCTGGATAAACGGAGCGTGCGAGAGCGTAACTCGGCGAACTGGCGACGCATCGAAACAATTGCTGATGAGATCCTGCGGCTGCGCGCGCCGCTGGAAGGCTGAAACCTGCCGTGACTGGATAGCGGTTGGCTTTCTACGGCATATTCAGGCGATGCATCAGATAAATACCGTAAAGCGTCAGGTCATCGTCCACGGTGTTG
This sequence comes from Thermomicrobiales bacterium, assembly GCA_038238655.1. GTDB lineage: Bacteria > Chloroflexota > Chloroflexia > Thermomicrobiales > JALYUS01 > JALYUS01. The sequence continues at coordinate 1,286 of JBBSFO010000834.1, forward strand.
ATGACCGATGTGCCCTCCGCGATGATGTTGGCGAGGAAACCTGTCGCGACGACATGCGGCGTGCCGCCCAACTCCTGTGTCATCCGCGCCACCAACCCCTCGACGAGGCCGATGTAGCCGAGCACGACGCCGGAACGCATTGAGTCGGCGGTATTCGTGCCGATGGCGTGGTCAGGCGCTTTCAGTTCGATGCTGAAGAGTTGCGCCGCGCGCCCGGCAAGCGTTTCCAGTGAGAGCGCCAGACCGGGCGCGATGGCCGTGCCGACATAATTCCCCTCGGCGCTCACGCAGTTGAAGGTCGTTGCGGTGCCGAAGCCGATGACGATGGCCGGTCCGCCGTAGCGCGTGTGAGCCGCCAGGCAGTTCATCACGAGGTCCGCGCCCGCTTCGGTCGGCCGATCAATCTGCACGCCGACGCCCATCTTCACGCCCGGCCCCGCGACGAGCGGCGTCACATGCAAATAGCGCTCGCACAAGTCGCGCAGTTGCACCAGCACCTGCGGCACGACGGACGAAATGGCGACCGCCGAAACGACGGAGGGTGCATGTCCGGTCTCCCGGAGCAGCGACGAGAGTAGCACCCACCACTCATCCGCCGTCCGCCCGCGCTCGGTGGAGATGCGCCAGATGTGCAGCGGTCGTGCATCCTCGCCCGCGTCGTTGGCATACAGGCCGAACTTCGTGTTTGTATTCGATAGGTCAATCGCCAGCAGCATCTGATCGCTCCTTTGCCATTCGCGCCGAGTGCCCTGCTGACAGCATACACGGTTGGCGCGCGGTGGTTTGCGGCATCTCCTCTGATGGGCTACACTCGCGCGGGTAACCATCCCCACAATGAGGAAACGACGCGCGGAGCATGACGCCGCAACATACACGAGGGTACGACGATGCCGGTGACGGTAGTGCTGGGCGGACAG
>JBBSFO010000835.1:0-2200 GCA_038238655.1 Thermomicrobiales bacterium
GAACTGTCGCTGCTGGCATTCCAGTGGCGTGTCTTCGCGCAGGCGCAGGACGAGGAGACACCTCTGCTGGAGCGCGTCAAGTTCCTCGCGATCCTCAGCACGAACCTCGACGAGTTCTTCATGGTGCGTGTTTCCGGCCTCAAGCAGCAGATTGCGGTCAATTCCGCCGATGTTCGGCGGGACGGCATGACCCCGCGCGAATCGCTCCACGAGATTCATAAGATCGTCTCCGAACTGATGGAAGCACAGTGCCAGTATCTGAACGAGGTCCTGACTCCCGCATTGGCGGAGAACGATGTCCACTTGCTGCGGTATGAGGAGTTGAACGCGAGCCAGCGGAACGAGGCGACCGAGTACTTCCTGCGCGAGGTCTTCCCAATCCTCACACCGCTCGCGGTGGATTCGGGCCATCCTTTTCCGCACATCTCGAACCGGAGCCTCAATCTGCTCGTCGTCGTGCGTGATGACGCGGGCGAGCACATCGCGCGGATTAAGATCCCGCAATCACTACCGCGCTTCGTTCCCGTGCCGCCGACCACGCCGATGCGGGACGCCTCCGGTATTCGCCGGCCGCGCGCCTCCGTTTGGCTCGAACAGGTCGTGATTGCGAACCTGCCGACGCTCTTTCCCGGCAAGGAGATCATCGCCGCCTACCCGTTCCATGTGACGCGCGACGCAGACATCGAGATTCAGGAGTTGGAAGCTGAAGATCTGCTCGAAACGATCGAGGAGCAGTTGGAGCGGCGCGGCTTCGGGTTCGCTGTCCGCCTCGTCGTGGACGCGACGATGCCCGAGCCTCATCGCCTCTGGCTAATGGAAAAGTTGCAGGTCTATCCGTCCGATGTTTACACACTGAATGGCTACCTCGGTCTCGGCGATGTGATGCAACTGTTGCGCATTGATCGGCCGGACCTTAAAGACTTGCCATTCGTGCCGCAAGTGCCGCCCGCGCTACGCGATAGCAACGACATCTATGGGGCGATCCGGCAAGGAGATATCCTGCTCCACCATCCCTACGATTCGTTCGTGCCAATCGTGGATTTCATCAAAAGCGGCAGTACCGATCCATCTGTCCGGGCGATCAAGCAGACCCTGTACCGCGTCGGCAAGGACAGCCCGATTGTCGAGGCACTGGCCGAGGCGCGAGACGAAGATACGCAGGTCGCCGTACTGGTCGAACTGAAAGCGCGGTTCGATGAGGAGAACAACATCGAGTGGGCGAGGGCGCTGGAAAGCAAAGGCGTGCACGTCGCGTACGGGATGATGGGGCTGAAGGTCCATTGCAAGGTCGCGCTGATCGTGCGGCGCGAGCAGGACGGCATCCGGCGCTATGTCCACCTCGGCACCGGCAACTACAACGCGGGTACGGCGCGCACGTATACCGATCTCGGCCTGCTCACCGCGAACGAGGAGATCGGCGCAGATGTCTCGGACCTCTTCAACTACCTGACGGGCTACTCGGATCAGCGTGAGTACCGCAAACTGCTCGTCGCCCCCGTCAATCTGCGGCAGCGGATCACCGAACTGATCGAACGCGAAACCGCGCTTGGGCCGAAGGGGCGCCTGCTTTTCAAGACGAATCACCTCGTGGACGAGCGAATTATCGAGGCGCTCTATCGGGCATCGCAGGCGGGCGTCAAGATTGACCTGATCTGCCGTTCGACCTGCTGCCTTGTGCCAGGCGTGCCGGGTCTGTCCGAAAACATTCGCGTCATCAGCATCCTTGGGCGATTTTTGGAGCATCACCGGATCTATCTGTTCGGCAACGATGGTCGCGAGGAAATCTATCTCGGCAGCGCCGACCTCCATCCTCGCAATCTTGACCGGCGTGTGGAGGTCCTCTTCCCCATCGAGGACCCGGCGATCCGCACGCATATCCGTGACGAGCTGCTCGAAACCTACCTGCGCGACACGGACAAGGCGCGCGTCCTCGGCTCGGACGGTCGCTACCGACCCGTCGAACGACCGGAAGGCGTGCCGCCCTTTAATGCGCAAGAATGGCTGCTCAACACCGTCACCGGAGGCACGGGTCGGTTCGGGGACTAAGCGAGTGAGCTGCCGGGTCCTGCTCCTCTCAATGAATTCGCGTCGCGCTATGCCACTTTGCGCCGGACGCGCAGCACGGCGATTTTCGTGGAATGGTTGAAGGGGGCGGGATCCACGAGGGGCGCACGCACGCGGGTTTCGGGGTATCCCGTGC
>JBBSFO010000836.1:0-2197 GCA_038238655.1 Thermomicrobiales bacterium
AAGGTGCAGCTCTACGCACAAGTCGGGCACGCGCTGATCGACGCGCGGCAAAGCGGCACGAATCCCTTTGCCGCCATCGAGGCAGTCGTCCCGTGGGAGGCGTTCACGCAAAGCGTCACGGAAGCGGACCAACTGGCCCAGCCCACCGCGTTCGATTATCTGCCACTGATTGCCGATGGCTACCGGCAGGTGCGCCGCTACGCGCCCCGGTTGCTGGAACAGTTCGCCTTCCGCGCCGCGCCCGCTGCCCAGCATATCCTTGACGGCATCGGCACCCTCGCGGTGATCTATCAGGCCAACCTGCGTGCGGTCCCGAAAGGCGCACCCACCGGCTTCGTCAAACCGCGCTGGGAACCGCATGTCCTGCCGGACGGCGAGATCGACCGGCGCTTTTATGAACTGTGCGCCCTCTCCGAACTGAAGAATGCCTTGCGCGCCGGTGATATCTGGGTCCCAGGCTCGCGCCAGTTCAAGGACTTCGAAGACTACCTGCTCCCGCCCGCCCGCTTCGCGGCCCTGCGGGATACGGAAGGACTCCCCGCGACGATTGCCCCCGACGGCGATCGTTATCTGCACGACCGGCTCGCGCTGCTCTCCGCGCAGTTGCACGACGTCGACCGACTGGCCGCAGGGGGGATGTTGCCCGAGACCGACCTCGCCGATGAACTCCTGAAGGTCAAGCCGCTCACCAAGAGCGTGCCGGAGGAAGCCGAGCGACTCGAGGAAGTGATCTACGGCGTTGTGCCACACCTGAAGATTACCGACCTGCTGCTCGAAGTCGATCGCTGGACCGACTTCACCCGCCACTTCACCCATCTGCGCGCGGAGACGCCTGCCGGTGACCGGGCGCTACTCTTGACCGTCGTCCTCGCCGATGCGATCAACCTCGGACTGACGAAGATGGCCGAGGCCTGCCCGGGCTCGACGCTCTATAAACTCGAGGCGCTGCGGGCATGGCATATCCGGGATGAGACCGGGTGCCCTTTGGGCAGGACGAAGGGGTTGGCTGAACTGGTGAATGCGCAACATCGCGCCCCGTTCGCCGCCTACTGGGGGGCGGGGAGCACGTCGTCCTCGGACGGGCAGTACTTCAAAGTTGGTGGCCATGGCGAGCAGATCGGGCAGGTCAATCTACGCTACGGCGCCGAGCCTGGCGTGACCTTCTACACGCACATCTCCGATCGGTACGCGCCCTTCCACACCAAGGTGATCACCGCCACGGTGCGGGACGCGACCGGGCGCCCTTTAGGGCAGGATCCTCGATGGGTTGCTCTACCATGAGTCGGACCTGCGCATCGAGGAACATTACACGGACACCCACGGCTTCACCGATCACGTCTTCGCCCTATGCCACGCGCTGGGATTCCGCTTCGCCCCGCGCATCCGGGATCTCCACGACAAGCGGTTGTACGTCCCCGATCACCCCCGCCACTATCCGGCACTTGCCAGCGTGATTGGTGGGAGAATCAACACCAAGCTGATTCGCGCTCAGTGGCCGGAGATCCAGCGCCTGGTCACCTCGATTGCACAGGGCAGCGTGACCGCCTCGCTGATGCTGCGCAAGCTCGCCAGCTATCCCCGTCAGAACAGCCTCGCCCTCGCGCTGCGCGAGCTGGGGCGGATCGAGCGCACCCTGTTCACCCTCGATTGGGTGCGCGATCCCGTCTTGCGGCAACAGGTCACGGCGGGGCTGAATAAAGGAGAAGCGAAGAACAGCTTGGCACGGGCGGTCTGCTTCAATCGGCTGGGAGAAATCCGCGACCGCACGTATGATCAACAACGCTATCGCGCCAGTGGCCTGAACCTGGTGATCGCGGCAATCATCCTGTGGAACACCGTCTATCTGGAGCGCGCGACCACGGCGTTACGCCAGCATGGCCAAGTGATCGACGAGGGGTTACTCACGCACGTCGCGCCGGTACACTGGAACCATATTAACCTGACCGGCGATTACACCTGGCGACCGAATAAGCGCGTCGAGAAAGGCGGCTTCCGCTCCCTGCGGCCTGTCGCACGGCCTTAGCGTACAATATTCTCCCTTTCGCCAAACGACCCCAGCAACACCGCGCGGACACCAACCACACGATCCCATTACGCCTGCAATGATTGCGTATTCGCCGGAACCTGACCCGCGCGTGCGGCGTCCGTAAGTATCGCGTTGATTGGCTTGGAGCGTGACCGATAGAGCGCGAGATGC
>JBBSFO010000837.1:0-2185 GCA_038238655.1 Thermomicrobiales bacterium
CCGGTCTCCGGCAGCCGGACGAGGACAGACTGATGGCCCGGTTTGTGGCCGGTCGTCTTGATTAATTCGATGCCCGGCAGCAGTTCGATGTCGTCGTTCACGGTGCGGTAGTGGAGGCCGGGGGCATCCCAGTGTTTGCGCGTTGCCTGGAAGCGGGGATGCTCCCGCGCCATGTCCAGATGTTCCTGCTGAATGACAATCTCCGCATCCGGGAATTCGTCGTGGCCACCGGCATGGTCGCCATCGAGATGCGTGGCGACGAGATAGCGAATATCGCGCGGGGCGAGGCCGAGCGCCGCCAATTGATTGACGACGTAATCTGCCTCGTCAATCTTCGTACCCGGCTCGCTCGACTGCTTGTATGCGCCGATCATCTCCTTGCCGAACCCTGTATCCACGAGGACATTCGTGCCGTCGTCCGTCTGGATCAAGTAGCCGGGGTAGGGGGTGCCGTTCGCCGCATTGCTGCCGTACACGAAGAGATACAGTCGCATGGGTGACTCCTTTGTCCGTTCGCAGTTCGGAGTAAATCCCGTTTCCTCGAGCTCCGAACCCCGAACTCCCTACGGATGATCCGTCGTTTTCCGTGCCCGCAGTTGGGCGATGGCGGCGAGTTGCTCATTGCCACGATCTGCCAGTGCCTCCCGCCATGTTGGCACATGCGGGCGCAACGTGTCGAGGATCGTTTCAGTGATGACGAGGTCGCGAAACCATTTTTTGTCCGCCGGAACGATATACCACGGCGCGTCCTTCGTGCCGCACTTGCTCAGAGCGGCTTCGTACGCGGTCTGATAATCGTCCCACTTTTCGCGCTCAATCCAATCGCCCGGCGCGAGTTTCCACGCTTTCGTCGGGTCTTTCTCCCGCGCCAACAGCCGCTCGCGCTGCTCATCTTTGCTGATATGGAGGAAGAATTTGAGGATGATCGTGCCATTCTCCACCAGCAATTGCTCGAAGTGGTTGATCGCGTCGTATCGTTCCTTCCAGATCGCCTTCGGGACGAGATCGTGAACGCGCACGATCAATACATCTTCGTAATGCGAGCGATTGAAGATGCCGATCATTCCCTTCGCGGGCGTATACGGGTGGATACGCCACAGGAAATCGTGCGCGCGGTCGGTGGTGGTCGGCTCCTTGAAAGCGACGACATCGCACCCCTGCGGATTGATCGGCGCCATCACTTTGCGGATCGTGCCGTCCTTGCCGCTCGTGTCCATCCCTTGCAGCACGATCAGCACGCTGTGCTGCGCCGCCCCGTAGAGTAGTTCCTGGATTTCGGCGAACTCCGCGCCGCGTTCGGCGGTGCGCGCTTCTGCCGTCTCGCGTTTCATGCCGCCCGTGTCCGCAGGGTCGTGGTCGCGCAGGCGCACCTTCGTCTGGGGCGCAACGCGGATCGCCAGTGAATCATGCACCATCCGATAGTCACTCCTTCCTTTCCAGGATCGCAGTATAGCGCACGAAGAATCTGTGCAGTCAGCAGTTCGCAGGGTGAAGTCGGGAAAGCGCGATCGTGATGCTTCGAACACAGAACTTTATTGACAGTATCTTGGTGAAAACGTACAGTGCGCGTACAGACATGCATCATGGGGCCTGCGATACGGGGAGAAATCAACGGCGCTTTCGCCGTTCGCTTTTCATCGGTCGTGTGGGCAGCCAATGTACGAGGTAATTTTGAGGAGGATGAGGATGATGCGCGCGCGAATGGACGGTGACCCTAGATTGTTCCTTTCCCGGCGGCAGGTGCTCCGGCGAGGCGTGGCGGCGGCGGGCGCGGCGGTTGCCGCTGCAGCGCTCGCCGCCTGTGGCGGAGGCGGGTCGTCCAATGCCGGCAACCTCCCAACCGCAACGGGGGCGGCCGGCGCGGCAACCAAACCACCCGTCGCGAGTGGCGCCGCCCCAACGACCGCAGCAGCCGGGACCGTTGCGCCATCGCCTTCGGGCTTCTCGGTCGCGACCTCTGCACCTGCCAGCACGACGGCGAGCGGCTCGGCGCCGGCCGGAACGACTGCGGCGAGCGGTTCGGCTGCCGCACCGGCGACGAGTGGATCGTTCGACTGGCAGAAATATAAGGGTACAACGCTGCGGTTGTTCGTGCCGGTCAATCCCTCGCACACGACGATCAAGAATGTCCTGCCGGAGTTCGAGAAATTGACGGGCATGAAAGTCAATTACGAAGAACTGCCCG
>JBBSFO010000838.1:0-2183 GCA_038238655.1 Thermomicrobiales bacterium
ATCGAACTGATCGTCCGGTCGTTCCAGCACGCGACGGCGATGCATCTGGGTGCGCCGCTGCCGCGCGACGAAATCATCCCGACGATTGGGCGCTCGCTGGCCGGGGAGTTGGAACGGATCGCGCCCGGCAACGGCGCTGCCCTGCTTGCCACCTATCGCACCTTCATGTTTGCCAACCACGACGAACTCGTGACGGTCTATCCCGGCATCTTCGAGATGCTGGCGGCGATCCGCGCGCGCGGCATCCCAACGGGGATCGTCACCGCCAAGGCACGTCTCTCCGCCGCCCCTTCGTTCGAGCGGTTCCTGCTCGATCACGAGATGGCCGTCGTCGTCGTGGAAGACGACACGGCGCGGCACAAACCGCACCCCGACCCGCTTCTCCATGCCGCCGCCGCGCTCGATCTGTCGCCCGCCGCCTGCTGGTATATCGGCGACAGCACGCACGACATGGTCGCCGCCCGCGCCGCCGGGATGACCGGCATCGGTGCCGCGTGGGGGCCGTACCCCCGTGCCGACCTCGAACCCCTCGCGGACGCGATCGCCGAAACACCGGGAGATGTGCTCGCACTCGTCGGAGGAGCGAGGAGCGAGTAACGAGTAATGAGAAGGAAACTAACCACTCGTTACTCGTTACTCATCGCTCCACCCCCCTGTGTGGTACCATTGGAGGCCGCCTTTGCGGGGCGGATACAAGGAGTGACGGGGCGATGCTGATAGATCGGGCGAAGATTCATATCGAAGCGGGCAAGGGCGGCAACGGATCGGCGGCCTTTCGCCGCGAGAAATTTGAGCCGCGCGGCGGGCCGGACGGGGGCGATGGCGGGCGCGGCGGCGATGTCGTCCTGCTCGTCAACCCTCACCTCAATAGTCTGTTGCCATTCCAGTTCGCGTCACACTTCAAGGCCCAGCCCGGCGTCCAGGGAGCATCCAAACGGCGCAAGGGCGCGCGCGGCGCGGACAAGCGGATCGCCGTCCCGCCTGGTACAACCGTACGCGATGCCGAGACGGGCAACCTGATCGTGGACCTCACCGAATCGAACGAGGTGGCGGTTGTCGCGCGTGGCGGGCGGGGTGGCCTCGGCAACACGCACTATATGACAAGCACGCATCAGGCGCCGCGCATGGCGGAACTTGGCGAACCGGGCGAAGCACGCTGGATCACGCTCGAACTGCGACTGATCGCCGATGCCGGCCTCGTCGGCTTCCCGAACGCGGGGAAATCCACCTTCCTGACCGCCATCACGCGGGCGACGCCGAAGATCGGCGACTATCCCTTCACGACGCTCGAACCGAACCTCGGCGTCGTCGCGCCCGACGGCGAGCGCGGCCCGACCTTCGTGCTCGCGGACATCCCCGGCCTGATCGAGGGCGCGGCGGACGGGCGCGGCCTCGGCCACGATTTCCTCCGTCATGTCGAGCGGACGCGCGTGCTCATCCATGTGCTGGATGGCTCCGGGATGGAGATGCGCGACCCGCTCGATGACTTCCGCACGATCAACGCGGAGTTGAAGGCATACCAACCCGATCTCGCCGCCCGCCCGCAGATCGTCGCCTTCAACAAGATGGATACCCAGGAGGCGCGCGACCACTTCGCGGCGGTGCGCGACGCGCTGACCGAGGAGGGATACGAGGTCTTCCCCTGCTCCGCCGCCACAGGCGAAGGGCTACGCCCGATCATCAACCGCGTCGCCGCCATCCTCGCGGAACTGCCACCTCCCGTGAAGGAGTTGCCGACCGAGCGCGTCGTCTCCCCGAACGAGGAGCGCCGCTGGCACGCCGCCCGCCTTCACGATGGGACGTTCGTCGTGCGTGGAACGCAGATCGAACGCGTCGTCGCAATGACGAACTTCACCAATGATGAAGCGGTTGCCCGCCTTCAGCGCGTCCTCGACCGTACCGGCATCTCTCGGCAACTCGCGCGACTCGGCGCCCTCGACGGCAGCCCGGTCATGATCGGCGCGCACACCCTCGCCTGGGTCGGCTCCGCCGCCGATGAATTGATTGACGAACCGGATATCGAGGCCGATCTGTGGGATGAGAACGACGAGGAAGAAGAGTAAACCCGCAGACAGACCATGCCTGGTGGCGGGGGGGATGCCGCCCCATGTTCTATGATTTGGGGGGGGGAGCCCCCCCCCCACCGGTGAAGGGCCAACCAGCACAAAAGCCCGAGTTTTTTA
>JBBSFO010000839.1:0-2178 GCA_038238655.1 Thermomicrobiales bacterium
ACCCATCCATAGTATAGCGCGGTGTGCCAGCCCGCCCTCAGTGGCGCTTCCGCTCCTCCTCCTGCCGTTTCAGGCTCTGTCTCAAAACTCAACGACGAAGACGAACAAACGCGATGAGGATGCGGGAAAACCGGACTGATACGACAGTTTCAAAAACCCTCGTTAAGCGGGACTAGAACAGTGTGGGGCTAACTACACCCCAGCCAGACACTCCGTTGCGCGCGTTGTTCTGAGACGGGCATCGCCGCCGTGCGCGTCCATTCAGTGACGTTTCGTCACTCCACCCCATTTTGCATTGGTCCCGATAGATAGATACGATGCGCGTCACTCGATTCCCGCATGCCGATGCGCGATTCGGCAACCCATGGAAGGATAGTGCCATGCGCATTCTCTTCACAACCGTACAGTTCTCTGGGCATTTTCACCCACTCGTGCCCGTCGCGCGGGCGGCGGTGGCGGCGGGTCATGAGGTCGCCTTCGCGTGCGCCCCCTCCTTCATGCCGATCGTGGAACGGGTGGGCTTCCGCGCCTTCCCGGCGGGCTTCGATGATCGCGGACGCCCGTTGTACGAACTCTTTCCCGGCTTCCTGAAAGGGATTGCCACCGAGGGGGCGTGGGCATTGCCGAACGTCTTCGTCGGTCTTTACGCGATGGCGATGACGCCCGATCTGCTCACGATTGCTCGCGCGTGGCACCCCGACCTCATCGTACGCGAGACCCACGAGTACGGCGGCTGCGTCGCCGCCGAGGTGCTCGGCATTCCCCACGCGTCCCTCCGCACTGGCAGCCCCTCCTCTCGATATGGACTGAGGCATCTCGTCACGGAGCCACTGGCGCGATTGCGCGAACTGAACGGGCTGCCGCCCGACCCCGACGTGGCGATGCCCTTCCGCTACCTCCACCTCGCCGCCGAGCCGCCGCGCTTCCGCCTCGCAGGGGAGCCCGTCGCGCCGACCGCCCATCCCCTGCGACCAGTGAACTTCGAGTCCGGGGATGAGCAACTCCCGCCGTGGATCGCGGACCTGCCGGATCGCACGACGATCTACGCGACCCTCGGCACCATGGCCAGCCGCCGGCCGGACGCCCGCGCGCTCTTCACGGCGATGCTCGAAGCCCTGCGCGACGAGCCGGTGAACCTGATCCTCACGGTCGGGCGGGACAACGACCCGGCGGACTTCGGGCCGCAGCCGGAGAACGTGCACATCGCGCGGTTCATCCCGCAGAGCGCGCTCCTGCCGCACTGCGACCTGGTGGTGCATCAGGGTGGCTTGGGCAGCGTAACGGGGGCGCTGAACGCGGGGTTGCCGATGGTGGTCATCCCGGTGAGTGCAGATCAACCGTACAACGCGGCGTGCTGCGCTGCACTCGGTGTGGGGCGGGTGATCGCGCCGGACGAGCGGACGCCGGAGGCGATTCGGGCAGCGGTGCGCGCAGTACTGGCCGAGCCGACGTACCGGCAGAACGCCGAACGCCTGCGCGACGAGATGGCGGCGTTGCCGAGGCCGGAGCACGCGGTGGCGCTGCTCGAACAGCTGGCGGTCGAGAAGCGACCGCTGCTCACATCGTAACGAGAGGAGGTAGTCGTCTTGATGCGTTGAACACCGTGGAGGAATCTACAGAAGAAGCCGGCCTTGACCATTTGGGCTTGTGACTGTGCTCTGACTCGGGTTCGGGTTCAAGTCTGTCACTTGATTGCCCTGCGCTACTACTGGTATAAGCCGATACGTTCAACCGATGAAAGTGATAGCCGAAAGAAGGCGAGACATGACCGACCAGGCAGAGACGCACGCATCCTCAACCGGGCAGGTGTTCACCGGCGCCGAGTGGCTCGACACGCACTTCGAGGCGGCCCGCCCCGAGTACGAGGCGCAACTGCGCGCGGTCGGCATCCAACCCGGCTGGCACGTCCTCGACGCCGCCTGCGGCTCCGGCTCCTTCCTGCCCTGGCTGGCGGAGCTGGTCGGCCCCGGCGGGGGCCTGGCGGCGCTCGACCTCGCGCCCGAGAACGTGGCGTTGGTGGAGCAGCGGCTGGGGGCGTGGGACCTGCCCTGCCCGGTCGCGGCGCGCACAGGAACGGTGCTCGCCCTGCCCTACCCCGGCGCCGCCTTCGACGCGGCCTGGTTCGCCAACACCTCCCAATACCTCAGCGATGACGAACTGGCGACCGCGCTGGCCGAA
>JBBSFO010000840.1:0-2177 GCA_038238655.1 Thermomicrobiales bacterium
GACAGCACCGCCGGCACGAGGTCGTGCAGCGTTTTCGTCGCTCGGATCGTCAGTGCGGCGCGTCGCATCGTGTTCCCATGCATCCCATCGAAATCGCCTGAATATCGTTTCGCCAGTATCGCAAGAACGCGGGGTAGTAGCCAGTAGGCAGTAGGCAGATGGAGAATGACGATGTTTCGTTCTCCCGCCGGTTATTAGCCGTTCGTTGCGTTTCTGACTCCTGACTACCGACGACTGCCTACTACTCAGGTACTTCCTGGCCGATTACCATGACGACATCGCCCTGATTCGTCTGCGCGCGGAAGCGGCGGACGAGGACGTAGCCGTCCTGATCGGCGCAGATGTCCAGGCCCGGCTCGTCGAAGCGGTCGAAGTCGTGCAGCCGCGCGACGGGCGTCCCGGCGCGCACATAGGAACCGAGCGGCACGAGTGGCTCACTGATGCCGCTCATCGGCGCGGTGACGTAGCGGTCAATATCGGTCTGCGCGACGACCCGCTGCCGGTCTACCCATGCGGGGACGATATTCTCCATCGGGCTGGCAAGCAGGCCGTTGTGGCGCATGACATTGAGCGTGCCGTGGTGCGCCCAACGGACGCCGTCGAGATCGGTGGATGCGCCGAAGCCGAACTCGCCGCCGATGGTGATCTTACCCATCTTCTCCGCCTCCTCAGTGAGCAGGGCGGTACCCATCCCGCTCGTGTAGACCATCACGAAGGGCATGCCGAAGAGCAGGGCCGTCGTGCGGTACTCCGTGAACAGTGCCGGGTCCGCGATGTGGTGGAAGGAGGAAGAGCGCACGATCTCGAACGTGCTGCCCGCCGCGTGAATATCAATGACGACATCCGCACGGGCCAGCACCTCGTTCGTGACGAAGTGGGCGATCCGCTCGGTTATCGAACCATTCGCGTCGCCAGGGAAGACGCGGTTCATGTTCTTACCGTCCTGCGACGAGTGGCGCTGCGCCGCCTGGAAGGCGGGCACATTGAGCACCGGGATGACGATCAACCGGCCTTCCACGACCGAGGCGGGATCGAGCATGCCGATCAGGTTTTTGAGTCCCACCGGCCCCTCGTACTCGTCGCCGTGCGTGCCGCCAATCGCGACAATCGTCTTCCCCGGTCGCGGCCCACAGATCACGCAGAGCGGCACGCGCACCCGCCCCCACGCGCCATCCATCGTGAACGGGACGTGATAGAGCCGCCGTCCGGGACTGTCCCAGTCAATTGCTTCGATCGGCGTGATGTTCAGGATCATAATTTTCTCCTGCCTATGCCAAAAACACGTATTATGATGGTGGTAGCAGGCTTTCCAGCCTGCCTTCCCGCCTCGATGGGCAGGCTGGAAAGCATGCTAACTCCATCATATTCTTCAGATCTTGACCGCGAAGCGTTCGACGACCGATTCATCGAGTTCGACGCCGAGGCCGGGTGCGGTGGGGACGGCGGCGTAGCCGTCCACGACCTTGATTGCATCACGCGTCAGGTGCTGGCGGAGCGGCGAATCCTCGACACAGTATTCGAGGAAGTGCGCCTCCGGCACGGTCGCGAGCAGCGCGAGCGAGGCGGCAATGTTGATGTCCGTCGTGAACGAGTGATTGACGACTTCGCGGCCCCGGTCGAAGGCGGCGAAGGCGATCTTCTTCGCCTCCGTTAGCCCGCCGACGCGCGTCACATCAATCTGCACGACATCTATCTTCCCGCGTTCGATCAGGTCGAGGTACGAATGGCGATTGCTCTCCGCCTCACCCGCCGCGATCCGCAAGGGAGTGGCCTGCGCCAGTTGCGCGTAGCCCTCGATATTGTCCGGGAACAGTGCCTCCTCAAACCAGTAGATGTTGTACTGCGCGAAACGGTGCGCCATCTGAATGGCGGTTTTCGTGTTGTAGGCGTGCCCGGCGTCAATCAATACGTCCACGTTTGGGCCAACCGCCTCGCGGATCGCCGCCACCAGCGCCTCGTCGTAGTCGAGATCCTGTCCCAGCGGGTCCCAGCCGAACTTGACGGCGGTGAAGCCCTGCGCGACGCACCACTTCGCCCGATCTGCCGTCGCTTCGAGCGAATCGCCGAAGAGCGTGCTCGCATACGCCCGCAGTTTGGTGCGAAAGCCGCCGCCGAGCAGTTGAGAGACCGGCATCTTGAGCGCCTTGCCCATGATGTCCCACAAGGCGAGGTCAATA
>JBBSFO010000841.1:0-2172 GCA_038238655.1 Thermomicrobiales bacterium
GACTTTCTTCGCCGTCAGCCAGTTGCCGGTTTCCGCCGCGCAGACGGCGATCTTCCCCTTGACAGCGCCGCCGAGGCGGCCGAAATCTTCCTGCTCGCCGCCGCCGCAATCAATCATCTCGGCGGTCAGGTCGCACGCGGGGCTGTAGGGCAGGGCGAGGGTGGAGAACTCGCGCTCGACGGGCGCGGTCATGTGGAGCGTCGTTGTGCCGCGCGTCCAGGCGGTGATCTCGAATGGCTCCAAATGGACATTCTCCAGGCCGTTGGCGCGCATCGCCGCCGCGATCGCGTCTGCCGCCTTGCGCTCGCTCGGGCTGCCCGCGAACCGGTTGCCGCAGACATCGCAGAGGTGCAGCAGCAGTTGATACGACGCATCACTCGTGAAAATATCCCCAATGATCTGCCGGTCGGTGGTCAGGAGATTGTCAGTCGTCACCGTCACCATGTTTTGCCCTCCTCGGATACTTGTGGACGCTTCGTGGCGCGATTGTAGCATGGGGAGTAGACAGGAGTCGGTCGTTAGTAGTCAGAATCGAAGGCGCGAGCCGTGTCCGCTCTCAACTGAGTACTGACGACCGACTACTGTTTACTAATCCTAGTACGTACGCGTGTAACTGCGGTAATTATCCGCAAAGTATGATAGAATATCTGTGCGGGAAACCGTACGCAAAGCGGGTGATGGGGTCTGGAGTGACCAATGATCCGAGTGGGTCAACGCGCGTTTGAGCGGCTCGTGGCGGATGCGCTCGATAGCCTGCCGGACGCGATCCTGCGGATGCTCGACAATGTCGCGGTCGTCGTCGCGGATACGCCAACGCCCCATCAGCGGCAGCGCGTGCATTTGGCAGACGATGAGGATTTGCTCGGGCTCTACGAAGGGATTCCGCTCACAGAGCGGACAGCGGGATACGGAGCGGTCTTGCCGGACAAGGTGACGATTTTCCAACGCGCGATTGAGGCGCAGTGTGATAGCGAGGACGAACTCGTCGCTGAAGTGCGTCATACCGTCGTGCATGAACTCGCGCACCACCTCGGTATCTCGGACGCGCGGCTGATCGAACTCGGTTTCGAGGACGACGCGGACGGAGGCGGGCGATGAACCGCAGGCCGTGGCGACCATGGGGCACATCGGACCCGGAGCCTGCCCGCCGTGGCGGCGAAGAAGCGGATGACCGCGCACCGGGGATCATCGAAACGCTGCAAAGCGGGTACGAGATGCTCAATGCGCGCCCGTACCTGATTGCCGTGCCGCTCGCGCTCGACCTCGTCCTGTGGCTCGGTCCGCGTCTGACCTCGCCCGCGCTTTTTGGGTGGCTGGCGCACTGGCCGGGGCAGACCGCCGACGGCGCCGATCTCGCCCAAACGTTGCGGGAGCGCGGCGCATCGGCGGAGGTGACGACGGGGATCGCGCAACTGTGGAACGGCTACGGCGTGTCGAGTCTGGTCGGCACGCTCGGTCGGGGGAACATGGCAAACGTCATCGCGCGGCCAACGGCGGCAATTGGGCCGTGGTACGTCGCGGTGCTGGTGCTGCTCGCGCTCCTGGTGATCGGGCTGTGGCTGAAGTCGCTCTTCGTCACGCCGATCGCGCAGATGGTGCGGCACGAGCCGTTCGATTTCGGCACGATGTTGCGGATGAGTTGGGAGGCGGCGACGCGGGCGGCGCTCCTGTTGCTCACCGCGTTTGGCATGCTGGCGCTGACGCTCGTGCCGGTGGCGATTGTCGCGGCGACGTTTGTGTTGGCAGGGATCAGCGGTTTCGGCCTGATCGTCCTCGCGACGTTGATCCCGACGGTCGGCGCGCTCTTTTATGGCGCGTTCGCGATGGACGCGATCTTTCTGGAGCGCGTCGGGCCGATGCGGGCGATCTACCTGTCGTACCGGGTCGTGCGCCGCAATGCCTGGCCGACGGCGGGATTTATCGTCATGACGATCCTGATTTCACGTGGGGTTCCGCTCGCGCTGACACAGGTGGTGCAGCAGCCGGTCGGTGCGCTGCTGGCGATGATCGCCCATGCCTACGTCGCGGCGGGACTGGCGACGGGTAGTTTACTTTTTTATCGCGAGCGTCGGGCGCGCGTCGTAGATGTGCGGCCCGAACGGATCAGTGAGGAAGCGGCGACGGGGCGGCAGGCGTCGTAACGAGGGGAGAAGGTTTAACCACCAAGACACA
>JBBSFO010000842.1:0-2159 GCA_038238655.1 Thermomicrobiales bacterium
GCGTTCGCTCTGTCGTGGGTCCATACCGATGATGCCGTGCTGCTCGGCGTAGCCACGGATCGCGGCAGCAACGATTTGCTCCTTGCCTTCGAGCGTCCCCTCGCCCCAGCCGTGCACACCCGCGTCAGTCGAAACCTTCACGAACAGCCAGGTGCGCAAACGCGGCGCGATCTGCACGAAAAATGTTTCGATATTTATGATCTTCAACCCCTCACCCCTTTCCTGCGTGCTGAACGTTGACGTGTGAATGGTCGCATGGTACATTCGCGTTGGTCAAACTAATCAGCGCAAGCCTTCGTCTGTTTTGGAATTGTGATCGTCTCTTGATACGTACGGTATGCATGCGAGAATGGAGAGCATCGGGATGTCTGACAAGCAACTGACGCGACGCGGTATCCTCAAACTGACGGCGGGATCGGCGGCAGCCGCGCTCCTCGCGGCGTGCGGCGGTGGAAGCACCGCGACGAACACACCGGCGGGCGCGAAGACCGGCACGACCCCAATTGCCGGAGGTACGGGTGGTCAGACACCGGTTCCCTCCGGCACGCTGACGGGTGGTACAGGCGGCCAGACCCCCGCACCGGCCGCGACGAGTGCGCCCGCTGCGACAGCCGCTTCAAGTAGCGCAGTCACCGGGGCAACGAAGCCCGCCGGTTCCGCAGCGGTGCCGAGTACGGCTTCGTCCACGACGACTGCGAGTACCGGTGGCCTCCTGCCGTTGCCACCGAGCACGCCGAATCCTAATGCCAAAGGGAATGTTCTCTACTGGCAGACGACGTTCGACGATCCGAATGTACCGAGTGCGAAGTATCACGATCAGTGGCTCGCCTCAGTGAAGACGACGCTGCCGAATGTCACCCTCAAAGAAGAGCAATACTCCTATAATGACATGCTCGACAAGTTGCGCGTCGCGAGTCGTGCTGGGCAGGCGCCGGATACCATCGTCGTCCCAATTCTGTGGGGACCGGAATTCGCGTACGCGGGCGCATTGCAGGAGATCAATCTCGCGGACTTCGGCTACACGCCGGACAAGTTCTGGCCGGGCGCGCTCAAGTCGCTCACCGTTAATGGGAAACTGTACGGCATCCCGACCAACAACGAGACGATGGCGATCGCGTACAACATGGACATCTTCCAGAAGGCGGGCCTCGATCCGAGCAAAGGCCCGGAAACGTGGGAAGATGTCAAGAACTTCGCCAAGCAGATCAAGGAGAAGACCGGCAAAGCGGGCTTCGGCCTTGTCGCCAAACTGAATGCTGGCAACACGCCGTTCCGCTACATGCCGCTCAGTTGGGCACACGGTGGCGGCGCGCTCGACGAAGCGACGGATAATCCGACCTATCAGAAGTCTATGTTTGATAGCGACGGCAACATCCAGGCGTTGCAGTGGGTTTATGACGTATACACCAACGGCTGGGCACCGCAGTCGTCACTGACAAACACCCAGACCGAGGTGCAGGACCTCTTCATTTCCGGCGAAGTGGGAATGATGATCACGCTCCCCGGCTCTTACACGACGGTGAAGAACAGAGCGCCGGACATCGCATCGAAGATGAATTTCACGCTCATGCCCAAAGGCCCCGTACGCCGCGCCGTCGTCTTCGGTGGTTCCAATATGATCATCTTCAAGAGCACAAAGAACCTCGACGCGACTAAAGCGGTCGTCAAGGATCAAACGTCGCCGCCGTGGTCGCTACGCCTCCATTATGAGTCGTCCAACCCCGGCAACCGCGATGGCTTCACCTTGCCGGAAGAGAAAGTCCGCGAGTCGGAGACGAAGTTCCTTGATGTGGCGATTCAGATGCTCCAATATGGCATCTCGTTCCCGACCGTGCCGGAGGCGTCCGACATCATGAATCTGATCGTGCCGCAGATGATGCAGGACGTGATGACGAAGAATAAGACGCCGCAGCAGGCGGGGCAGGACGCCGCAAAGAAGGTCAACGACATGCTGGCCAAGCGGAAGTAGCCACGAAGTAGCGAGTCGTGAGTAACGAGTAACGAGAGCGAATCCATACCGTCGCGATGCGTCTCGTGACCTATCGGTGTCGCGGGGTGTGGGGGGGGGGCCAAAAGCCCCACAAACCCAGAAGGATAAAAAAAGAACATACAAAAACCCACCCAAAAAAATCATTAAAAATAAACAAGTCTCCGTGGCA
>JBBSFO010000843.1:0-2156 GCA_038238655.1 Thermomicrobiales bacterium
ATGGATGTATGTCGTTCCCTTTAGTGTACGTCCGTATTAACATCAATGCAGGGTACCACCCCGCCATCCGGGCGGCAACGATGGGTGTCGTTGTTGTCGTTGTTCTACGATTATGTCCGGGCCAACTGTTCAGCGAAAATGTCCGTTATGGAGAACGTGACAGTGAACGCGAAAGAACAACGGCGTGGTCTGGTGATCGCACAGATTGATCGGGGAGAGTTGATGGTTGCGCAAGGAGCGACGCTGCTCGGGGTATCAGCACGGCAGGGAAGGCGACTGCTCGCCGCGTATCGGCAACGCGGGGTCGCGGCATTGGCACATGGCAATCGCGGGAAGGTGCCGATCAATGGCGTGGACGAGGAGACCCGGCAGGCGGTCGTCGCGCTGGCGAGCACGCGGTATGTGGGATTCAATCAGGTGCATCTGACCGAGCAGTTGGGGGAGCGGGAAGGGGTCGCCCTCTCCCGGTCGAGTGTGCGCCGCATCCTTGGGGCAGCCGGAATCGGTAGCCCACGCAAACGGCGTGCGCCGCACCATCGCAGTCGGCGACCCCGGTATCCGCAGGCGGGGATGTTCGTGCAGATTGACGCGAGTCCGCACGATTGGTTGGAAGGACGCGGCCCGCGTCTCACCCTGTTCGCAGCGATTGACGATGCGACCGGGGCAGTGCTGGCGCTGCTCTTCCGCGCAGTAGAGGACGCGCAGGGGTATTTTCTCCTCGTGCGAATGATCGTCACGACCCATGGGCGACCGCTCGCTTTGTATCACGACCGGCACAGCATCTTCCGGGTGAACGCGGCAGAAACGATGGCGGAGCAGTTGGCGGGCGAGCGCGAGCCGACGCAGTTCGGGCGCTTACTCGATGAACTGGCGATCACGTCGATTCCGGCGGGCTCTCCCCAAGCGAAAGGACGGGTCGAGCGACTGTTCGGCACGTTGCAAGACCGCCTGACGAGTATGTTGCGGCTGGCGGGGGCGACGAATGAGGCGGAAGCGACCGCTTGTCTGCCCGACTTCCTCGCCGATTACAATGATCGCTTCATGGTTCCGGCGGCAGAAGGAGGGGACTGCTACCGGGCGCTGGAGGCAGGGACGGACCTCGACACGCTCTTCTGTTTCACGTATCAGCGGACGGTCGGGATGGACAATACGGTGCGCTTC
Organism: Thermomicrobiales bacterium; assembly: GCA_038238655.1. GTDB lineage: Bacteria > Chloroflexota > Chloroflexia > Thermomicrobiales > JALYUS01 > JALYUS01. The sequence continues at coordinate 1,162 of JBBSFO010000843.1, forward strand.
GGCGGGGAACGGCTGCAACTGCTGGCAGGAGCGCGCCGTCAGTCATGGGCACGCGCGGTGGTCGAGGTGCGGGAACGCCTCGATGGGTCGCTGGCGGTCTACTATCAGGGAGACTGTCTGGCGACGACACCCGCACCACCCGAAGCGCCGCTGCTGCGGACACGCGGCGGACGCCGGGGGGTCGCAACAGCGGCGGACGTGCCCGCGCCGGTCGCGCCCTGCCGATCACCGAAACTGGCGCGCGTCATCCCGCGTAGCAATGACGGGAAACCGGGGACGAATCATCCATGGAAACGCGCTATCAACAACGACAGGACAGAATCGCTGAACAATTAGAGTGACACAATCGCTGGACAGCAACAGGGCGCTATCGAGCGAACCCGAGCCGTTTCAAACAGGAAAGCGACTCCTGCGGGGTGAACGTACGCGCCGGGGAATAGGAATCAGTGGAACCGTGTTTCATTCTTCAAGATTTGCTTGACACCGGGGCGATTCTGTTTATGCTATGAAATTGCGTCTCCTGTATTGGGATGCGACAGAGTCGGTGTTTTGGTAAGGGATGGGTGCGGAGACGGTTCGCGCGCCAGGAGGAAATGCACGGCATGGGCACAGGTACGGTCAAGTGGTTCAATCCGACAAAAGGCTTCGGCTTCGTCACGCAGGACGATGGCGGCGCCGATCTTTTTGTCCACCGGCGCGAAGTGCGCGAACCGTTCGACGGCATTCTGACAGAGGGCGACAAGGTCGCTTTCGAGGAGACGATGACGCCGCGCGGTGCGGCGGCGTCGAATGTCATGCGCGAGGGCATCGCCAGCAACCGCGAGGCGGGCCTGAAGGGCGTCGTGCGGCGTTTCTCCTCGGAGAAGGGCTACGGCTTCATCACGCTCGACGGCGGGCAGGATGTCTTCGTCCATCGCGATCACATCCGTGGCGGCACGCTGCGCGAGGGCGATCGCGTCGCGCTCGACACGATCGACACGCAGAAGGGCCCGGCG
>JBBSFO010000844.1:0-2151 GCA_038238655.1 Thermomicrobiales bacterium
CAAGTCGAACTTATCGGCGTCAATGAAGGTCTGCATTGGCTCGATCGCCTTTGAGTCAATCATGAAGCGCTGGCCGATGTCGTAGACCTGCAAAATGTGTGGCCCGTCTTTGGACTGCAACCCGGCACGGAACTTGTTCAAGAGGTCATCGTAATTGCCCTGGAAGATGTCCTGCACGAAGATGTCAGACTGGCTGTCATTGAACTGGTTGGTGAGGTTGCTGACGGCCTCGCCGTTCGTGCCGCCCAGCGCGTGCCAGAAGGTGAGTTTGGTCGCGCTCGCGTTTTTGGCGACCTTCGGCGTCGCGGCGGGCAGGGTCGCGGCGGGCGGTACACCCGTCGCGGGGGGTGCGGTCGTCGCCGCGCCACCGGCAGCGGTCGTTGCTACCGTCGTTGCACCACCGGATGCCGTGGTCGCCGCTGCAGTTGCGCCGCCCGACGCGGTAGTTGCGGCGGTCGTCGCACCACCGGCAGCGGTCGTCGGCGCCTTGGTCGCGGCGCTCGCCGCAGTCGTCGCCGGGGCCGTTGTCGCGCTACTGCCGCCGCATGCGCTCACAATTGCTGCGAGCGCGCCCGTTGCCGCCGTGCCGACGCCCAACCGGAGCAGGTTCCGGCGTGTCAGTCGTGTGTTCCGTTCGATCCCTTCCACGTTTTTGTCTCCTTTGCTGCACATGCACACGCTACGATACAACCGCCGCTACCCCTTGACGGAGCCGGCGGTAAGCCCCCGAATCAGTTGACGCTGCCCGACGACGAGCAGGGCGATCGTCGGGATCAGCACGAGCACGACCCCGGCCATGATGAGGTTGTACGAGAGCGATTCCTCGTTGCGCAGGAAGTTGATGCCGATCTGCGTCGTCCGCATATTCCGGCTGTTCGTCACGAGGAGCGGCCAGAGATACTGGTTCCACGTCTGGAGGAAACTGTAGACTGCCAGCGTGCCGAGCGCCGGGCGCGAGAGCGGGATGACGATGGTGATGAGGTAGCGCAGGCTGCCGCAGCCGTCCAGCGTCGCGGCGTCGTGCAGTTCCTTCGGAATCGTCAAAAAGAATTGGCGCAGCAGGAAGGTGCCGAAGCCCGTCGCGATAAAGGGGGCGATCAGGCCGAGGTAACTGTCCTTCCAGCCCCACTGGGAGATCGTCTGATAGTTCGGGATCAGCGTCACCTCGAACGGGATCATCAAGGTGGCGAGAAAGAGCATGAACAGGAACGTCCGCCCCCGGAACTCGCGCACGGCGAAGGCGTAGGCCGCGAGACTGGCCGTCACCAACTGCGCAATCATCACGGACGCCGCGACGATGAAACTGTTGAGGATGTAGCGTGGGATCGGCAGGCGGCTCAGGACGGCACGGTAATTGTCGAGCCGCAGTGCGCTTGGCAAAAAGCGTGGCGGGTACTGCGCCGCCTCGTCCGGCGTCATGAAACTGACGGCGAGCGCGTAAAGGAGCGGGAAAAGAATGACCAGCGCCACGACGGTGAGCAAGAGATAGAGGAGAAGTTTCCGCACCAGGCGCGTATTCGGCGAACCGCTCATTGGTAGAATACCCTGCCTTCCAGCGACTTGAATTGGATGCCGGTCAGCGCGACCAGGATGATGAACAGGATGACCGCCTGCGCCGATGCATAGGCGGAATGGAAGTTGAAGAAGGCGTCGCGGTAAATCGAATAGACGACGACATTGGTCGCGCCCGCCGGGCCACCCTTGGTGAGTACGTCAATCTGTGCGAAACTCTGAAAGGCGGCAATCACCGAGATGACGCTGACGAAAAAGAGCGTCGGCGAGAGCAGCGGCAGCGTGACATTGAAGAACATCCGCGCCGGACTTGCGCCGTCAATCTTCGCGCTCTCGTAGAGTTCTTCGGGGATGCCCTGCAATCCGCTGAGGAGGATCGTGAAATTGAAGCCGAGGCCGAGCCAGATCGTACCGATGGCGATGGCCCAGAGCGCGGAGTTCGTGTGCGTCAGCCACTGGACGGGGGGCACACCGATCCGGCTCAGGAGGTAGTTGAGGATACCGACGCTTGGGTTGTACAACAAGGCGAAGATCACTGCGCCCGCCCCGACCGAGACGCCAATCGTGATCGCGAAGGCGACGCGGTAAACGGAGATCGCCCGCAGCCGCAGATTCGCCATCACCGCCAGCAGCAACGCG
>JBBSFO010000845.1:0-2151 GCA_038238655.1 Thermomicrobiales bacterium
GAGCAATGATCCGAACGATGAAACGGTCGTCATCATCAACGGATTGTCTACCACCCTCGATATGACGGGCTGGACGCTGCGCGATACGCGGGGACATGTCTATACCTTTGGCACGTTCACGCTGCCGCCCGACGGTGAGATGACGCTCGCGACGGGGAAGGGGACGGACAGCGCCACCAAACGCTATTGGGGCCAATCCAGCGGCGTCTTCGACAACACCGGCCCGGAAATACTCAGCCTGCGCGATGCGTCCGGTATCCTGATTGATGCCTACCCGTATCCGTAGTGCGCCGCCGACATCTCACAGCGGCAGATTCATGATGATTTGCCGAAATCGAAGTCAGATTCATGGTGTACTTGCGACGACCAAGTTGATCTACCTCGCCGACAACACGATGGTCGTCTTTGAGATATAACGCGCGCGTCTTTTTCACGAGACAGATCATCGCAGCGGGCATAACGGAGCGACACAACAACATGACATAATGCTGACTCAGAGACACCAATATATGAGTATCACTCACTCACTATGTGTACGTTCTGTGCCTGCTGTGCAATACAGGGTGCGAGGCTGTCCACCCCACTCCAACAATGGAACGCCGTTGCAGAGCGTCCTAATGGGCCAAACTCGCCATACGCAAAGTACGCAGATCGCGCCATCCAGCGCATCAGGACACCAAAGTTGTCAAGTGGTGAAACGCACGCTAGACTGAGTGTACGGGCACTCTGCGTCTGCATACCAATCCCATACGGATTGTGTCAGATGAAGTGTGACGGCTCGGCACAAGAGCGCGATGATGACAGTGGGGTGCGGCGAAGTGTTTCACGGAAGGATGGCGGGATGGTCGAGCGGGAGCGGCACAGCGAAGACGCGGGCAATCTGGTCCGGATCGAGCCTCGGCAACGCGCGTTGTTCGGCGAGCCAACGCCGTTGCCCGTCGCGACGATTCCGTCCACGTCGCTCCGTCGTTTCTACATGACCGCCGACCTCCGCGCCGCGACTGGTGTGCCGCGCACAGCGATGGATTTCTACCTGCGCGCGGGTGTCATCCTGCCAACGGCACGCACGGAGAGCGGCTACTTGCTCTTCGATGACCACGAACTCGCGATTCTGCGGCAGGTGATCGAGTGGCGCGCGCGCGGTATCGGCCTCAAGGCGATCAAGGCGCGGCTGAACCGCTGAGAAGAGAGGTGATCGCGTGACATACTATAAGTTCTTTGGGTTGGAGCGCGAGCCATTCGGCACGACGCCGGACCCACAGATGTTTTACAAGACGCTCGGCCACGAAGATTGCTACGAACGGCTGAAGTTGGCGATCCAATTGCAGCGCGGCCTGGCGATTATCCTCGGCGATATCGGCTACGGCAAAACGACGATTAAGATCGCGCTGCTCACCGAGTTGCAGCGCGATCCCGCATTTGAGATCGCCATCATCAACAACCCGCGCGACTGCCGGACGGATGTGCAGTTCCTCCGCGCTGTGCTGGCGCAGTTTGGCCTCCGGCCGGATGGCCGCAGCGGCCTCGAATACACGAACCAATTTCTCCAATTCCTCGAAACAATGCATGTCCAGGGGCGACGCGTGCTGCTCGTCATTGACGAGGGGCAAAATCTTCCCGGCGCCCAGTTGGAGATTTTGCGTACCTTCCTCTCGTTCGAGACACCGACGGCCAAACTGATCAATGTCGTTATCTTCGCCCAGAACGAGTTGGAGGACAAAATCGTCCGCAAGCGGAATCTCGCCCAGCGCGTTGGCATGGATCACAAACTGAACCCGCTCAACCGGCGCGACACGGCCGGCATGATTGCGCATCGCCTGACGGTCGCCGGATTGCCGCACGGCCAGACGATCTTCGATGAAGAAGCGGTGGATGTCATCCATGAGGCCTCGCGCGGCATTCCGCGCGCGATCACGAACTTCTGCGCCGATTGCCTCGTTGAGGCCGTGTTCCTCGGTCATCGCGTCGTCAATGCGGAATTGGCGGCGGCGGTGATCGAGACGCGCGTCTTCAAAGGAGTGGCATAGGCGATGGCGAGCGAGCAGCGACCGAAGAGCGAGCGGCGGGTGAGCCCCGGGGTTTGGGGGCCAGGGCGTCCTTGCACCGCGGCACCGCCCCCGCCCGGGGCCGAGCCGGCGGGCGGCCCCCCCC
>JBBSFO010000846.1:0-2147 GCA_038238655.1 Thermomicrobiales bacterium
GATGCCATTCGGCAGGTGATACCCGCCCGATGGTGGTGCGGGTGCGACGGGGAAGACCGGCAGAGCGCGAGACACGACAGGCTGCGGCTGGACGGTCTTACTCGGCGCGATGGGGGTGGCGGATGCTGCCACGGTGGTCGCGGTAGCGGTAGCGGTCGCGCTTGCCGTCGCGGTCGGTGCGGATGTCACCGTCGGCACTGGTATCGCGCTTGGCGTCGGTTTCGGTGATGGCGCGGTGCCGGGCATGAGATTCGCGGGATCGCCCGGCCCCTTCGTCCGAAATCCCCAGGTGCGCGAGAACGATTGGCCGCTCGCCGTCCCCGTGACGGTCACGCTGTACGTCGTCCCCGGCTGCATCGGCGTAGTCGTGGCGATCAGGTCCGTATTCTTTGAAAGCCAGCCCGTGCCGGTGCTGGCGAACGAGGGAACCGTCTGACCGCTCGTGGTAATCGTTGCCGTTGCGAATGTGACGCCGCCACTACCGTTGTATTTGAGTGTGATCGGCGTGCCGATCGGAAACGAAGCATTCGTGAAGGCGTTGGGCGATTCGCCATCGAACGTCGTCGCAATGCCCGACGCGCCATCCGGCGGCCATTGCTCCCAGACGGGGTTGGCGGTTGCACTCCATTCGGGCGCGCCGAGATCAATCACATCCACTTTGACGGTGTCGTTCACCACACCGAAGCCAATATGGAGATAGCGCGGATCGAGCAGCGTCAGACGGTGATTGACCGTACTGATATACCAATCGAGCGTGGTCAGTGGATTGCCGGTCAGTCCCATATTCTCATTGATATTGCGGCTTGGGTAGCCTGCGGCCTGCGCGCGGTCGAAAAAGTCCGCGCCGGTGAAGCCTGGCAGGCCCGGCTTTTCGTCGTGGATACCACCACCACCGCTGCCGTTATTCAGTTGATAGTAGCGCGCGTGTGCCTGCGCGGATTGGTCGAGGGCAGGATGGCGCGCGAGGGGTGCGACGCCAATAGCGGCCCGCCACTGGTTGATGCGGGCGAGTGCGGCGCTCCGCTGCGATTCGAGGTCATCCGTCGCCGCGTGCGTGACGGTGCTAAAGGGTACGATGAGGCCGCACAGCAACACTGCGACGCCTATCAGACTCGCCTGCCACATCCGGCGCATCGTCTTCACTCCTCGTAGCGCGAGTAATCTTCCGCCGCATCATAGTCGGTGCCGCGTAGACACGCAACATTATGCAAACCTGTGACGCGATGCGTGGATCGCCGTCGGCCCATCGCCCAACCCGCAGCGAAAGGAGGCTGTGACTATGGAGACGATAGGGAACCATCTCAGCGCGATCAGCGTTCCTGTTTCGGAAGCGAACCAAGCGATTTGCACATATGCACATAGTCTGATAACATCGTGCCAGAGAAATGAACGAAGCGAAGGATGGGAACACGAATGACGACCGCAGTTGCACCGGCCAGGACGATTGATCCGGCATTCGCCACACTGCTCGACGACCCGCGTCTCGCCGGTGCCACGCTCGCCTTTGTGGCGGACGAGCAGGGGCAGGTGCTGACGGGCACGGTGTGCAATATCTGGCAGTACCAGGCTCTGCGCGCGCTCCTGATGCGGTCGCCAGTCGTCGTGGATGTCGGCATCGCCGCAGCGCGGCGGAGCGATGCGGAAATCACCGAGGCGGTACGTGGCGCGCTCGGGCCGGAAGGCGCGGCTGTCCGCACGCGCGTCCGGGGTGGCCTCGTGACTCTGACCGGCACGGCGGACGCCGCCGTCCACACGGCGATCATCACCCGCGTCGGCACACTACCCGGCGTCGTCGGCATCGTGGATACCATCCGGGCCTGATCACCGCAAATTCTTCGCAGAGCAAGCCCGCACGATTCGTGCGGGCTTCATGATGGTAGACGCGTGGCTCCTTTAATCGTCACGGCACCCATGATGCTATGTTCCCTTGCGCCCTGGTAGATGGGACGCGATGGACCGATCCGCCATGATTGGGCGCGCTCGTTCTTTCAGTACCGTGTATGCTACATTCGGTCGCGACGGTTCCGGCGCATAAGGAGGAGCGAAATCATGAGTTATGGAGCACCACCGGCGGGGTATGGACAGCCCGATCTCCAACTAGGGATGCACGTCAGTTCGGACAACGGATGGACCGGCACGATCACCGA
>JBBSFO010000847.1:0-2144 GCA_038238655.1 Thermomicrobiales bacterium
CGCCACGGCGCGCGCCGCGTGGACGATTCCGCGCCCACCTATCTGACGACGTAACCGGATGCGGGTGTGCGTCAGGATATGCGATATTCGAGAGCAACAATGCAGGAGCGAATGGCATGGCGACAACGGTGGGGGCGAAGGGGCGACGGGAACGGTACAGCGAAGAGATGCGGCAGGACATCCTCCAGGCGGCGCGGGAGATCATCGCCGAGGAGGGCGCGGGCGCACTCTCGATCCGCGGCATCGCCCGGCGTATCGGCTACAGCGCCCCCGCCTTGTATGAATACTTCGCCGGCAAGGAAGCGATTGCTGAAGCGCTCTTTGTCGCCGGTTTCCGGCAACTGGCGGTGATGATGGAGCAGAGTACCGAACCGGACCCGCTCGCACGCCTGCGCAATCTCGGCATGACCTATCGCCGGTTCGCAATCGCGCACCCGCAGGAATACAGCCTGATGTTTAGCCGCCCAATCCCCGAATTCCGTCCCTCATCGGACAATCTCGACATCGCGACGACCGCGTTCGCTCCCCTCCAACACACCTTCGAGGAAGGCATCGCGGCGGGTGTTATCCGCCCGATGGCGGCGCGCACCGGCGCGACGGCGTCCTGGGCTTTTCTGCACGGCCTTGTTTCGCTCGAACTGGCGGGCATGAGTGGCCCGTCGCCCGATCATCCCCTCCCGCCGGATATCGTCGTTCCCGGCCACTTCCCCTCGCTGTACGAGACCGCGCTCGATCTCTTCAACGATGCAATCCGCATGCACTAGCACGGAAGGAGGCGACCATCGCACCATCTCAGTTTACCTCTGACCGAACACTATTCGGTTCGATGACGTGCATTCGATCACGATACTGCAACGGAGGCCCACAATCATGAAGAAGCAGCGTGACACAACGGTACCGGAGACCACACACGACAGTCGCACTGTGGCACGACGGGCAAGGATTGGCGCGGTTGCCATCGGCGCGGCGGCGATGGGGGCGATGTCCGTCGGTGCACTGGCGATTGGCGCGCTGGCGATCCGGGCGCTCGCGATCAAGAAAGGCGTGATTGGACGCCTCGTGATCGGCGAATTGGAAGTCCACCGTCTGCACGTCCACGAACGAATCGTTGACCGGCAATCCGCACCACAGGAGACAAACCGATGAGCAAGGTCATGCCAGGTCGCTATACCGCACAGATCGAGGGGCCGTTCGTCGTCTTTGTCATCGGCATGCGCGTCAACCGTGTCCTCGCCGTCCGCAAGTGGGTACCGACCGCGATGGCGATGGGGCCGATGCTGCGCACGCTCTTTCAGCACCCGGAAAAGGGATTCCTCGGCGCGGAAACGTTCGTTTCCTGGCGCGGCGTCAACGTCCTGCAATACTGGCGCTCGTTCGACGATCTGGAACGGTTCGCGCGCAGCAAGGAGGAGCCGCACCTGAGCGCGTGGCGTCGCTTCAACAAGGCAGTCGGCACGGACGGCAGCGTTGGCATCTGGCACGAAACGTATCAAGTCGCGGCAGGGCAGTACGAAGCGGTCTATGGCAACATGCCCGTCTACGGTCTTGCGAAAGCCGCCGAACACACTCCGGCGACGGGGCATAAGGAGACCGCGCGCCGTCGCATGGGCGGCGAGAGCGAACCCGCCGTTCCCACCCCGGCGTCGTAGCGATCATCTCGGTGAAGGGCACGCGCGGGTGACCGCCGAACGACGCAAGTGCCACGCGCGCGAGGGGCTGGATGCTGACCAAGAAGCGGCTACGCGTGATCGGCGATGGTCGCGCTTACCGGGGCTGCATCCATGTGGACGATTTGGGCGCGGCCTTCGCGCTCGCGGCGGAACGCGGACAGGGCGGGGATGTGTACAATGTCACCGACGACGCGTCCCGCACCGTGCGGGAGTTCACAAACATCTTCACCGACGCAAAGGAGGTGTCACGGGTGGGTAACATCCTCACGTGGCTGATGGACATCATCATCGGTGGGCCGCTCGTCGCGTCGTTGGGGACCTCGTTCCGCGTCAGGAACGACCGAGCGAAAACGGCCCGTGGCTGGCAACCACGCTATCCCACAGTCGGGGATGGCATGCCGCATGTGCTGGCCGCGCTGGGCGTGCCGCCCAGGGGTAGCAGAGGCGACTTCTCACGATTCGGCATGTATAGCC
>JBBSFO010000848.1:0-2143 GCA_038238655.1 Thermomicrobiales bacterium
AGCGGACATCGCGCTGTCAAACGAGCTAGGCGATCCGTCATCGGCGCACCGCTGGGGATGCTCGGGTACGTTATGGCGGTCGTCTCTTCCGTCGTACTCCAGTGATCCAACGTCTTGCTGGCAGCAAGCAACGCCGGGGATTGTGAGGCGCGACGAGTTCGATAGATTTCGAGGTATGGCTGAATGGATGAGGCTGTCGTCCGCGCAAGTCGCCGTGTTTCCTATGGATTCAGGCGGATGAACTCGGGCACCTCAATTCCGAGTTTCCAGTGTCCCGCTTGAAAGGCTTCGATCGGTCCGTTCCGACAAGCGGGTGCGCGTCAGGATTTTGCAATCAGACTAGCTGCCAGGAGACGGCAGAGCTAAGATTATCGGTATTGGTAGGAGGAAAGGTACCGATGTGGTCGAAAGAGATTGATGCGCGCTGGCAGGGCGAGGCCGAAGAAGTCATGACGGGTGTCAGGGACTGGCGAGTGCAGCACCCGCGTGCGACGTTTCGCGAGATTGAAGCGGCGGTGGACGAGCGTTTGGCCAAGATGAGAGCCCGGATGCTTCAAGACGCGGCGATGGCGAGCGCGGTCGCGCAGATGGGTGAATTACCAGTCGAAGAACGACCAACGTGCCCGCGCTGTGGGCAGGTGTTGGGAGCGCGCGGGGAAGAAGAGCGGACGCTGACGACGAACCATAACCAAGCGATCACGCTCAAGCGCAGTTATGCGGTCTGCCCCGCGTGTGACGCGGGGCTTTTTCCCCCTGGATGAGGAACTCGAGCTGCTGCCGGGTGCGTTGACGCCGAGTTTGGTCGAGACCATCGTCCGGTTGGGGACATGGATGCCGTTTGTGTCGGTGACCAAGGGCGTCACCTACTTCTGCAAGGTCGACCTCGCGGAGGCAACCGCTCGGCGCAAGACGGAGGAGGCCGGACGAGCGTATGTTGAGGTCCAAACCACGCAGGTCGACGCACTCGAGCGTGGGGACGATCTGCCGACGGAGGTCGGGGCGCGGTTGCTGCAGATGAGCGTGGACGGCGCGATGGTGCCGCTGCTGCACCAGGCGTGGGGCGAAGTGAAGACGCTCGCGATCGGGGTGGTGGGTCAACCGATTCAGAAGAAGGGGGAGTGGGAAGTCCACACGGAGCAACTGTCCTACTTTTCGCGGATGATCGATCACGAGACGTTTGCCCGTCTCGCCACGGTGGAAACGCACCGGCGCGGGATCGAAACCGCGCAGAAGGTCTGCGCGATCAACGATGGGGCCGAGTGGGAACAAAAGTTCGTCGATGACCAGCGATTTGACGCGGTGCGGATCCTCGATTGGGGCCACGGGGCTGAGCATGTGGCGGAAGTCGGACGGGCGCTCCATGGAACCGACACGCCGGCAGCGCGCACGTGGCTCAGCGAACAGTTGACTGAACTCAAAACGGGGGATTCCGCCCAAGTCTTGGCGGATCTCGGTCAGGTGCGTGATGGTTTAGCAGTCGGCACGCAAGCCCAGGTTGATCCGACCGCGCTGAGGGTGGTGACGTCGAACCTGGAGTACTTCGAGAAGCGGCGGGAACAGATCCGCTACCGGGAGTTTGAGCAAGCGGGGTATCCGATTGGGAGCGGCATCGTCGAAAGCGGGAACAAACTCGTGGTGGAAGCGCGGATGAAGGGGGCGGGGATGCACTGGGCGCCGAAGAATGTTGACCCCATGGTGGCCCTGCGTACGGTCGCTTGCGCCGATCGCTGGGAAGAAGCCTGGCCCCAGATCAGTAAGCGTCTGCGCGAGCGCGCCCAGGAGCACGCCGCCCAGCGGCGCGCTCGACGCCAGGCCGCCGCCCTTGCCGCTCCGACCCTGCCTCCGACCCCGATGGCCCCGCTCCACGACCCACCCGCCGACGTGGCATCCCCAATCGACCCAGCGGCCCTGAGCCGATCCGTCTCCACGCGACCGGACCCGGATCAGGCGAGACCGCGTCCCGCACCACGGCGCCCGGCCGCCAATCATCCGTGGCGCCGACCGCTGATTAACAAATCTTCAAGAGTAGCCTAGCTTATGTGTCTGATTGCAAAACTCTGACGCGCACCCGAGCGTGGGATGCTAGTCCTTTCCGCGGACCTTTCGCAGGACGAATTGGATCGGATCGAAGAACTGGTCGGCG
>JBBSFO010000849.1:0-2127 GCA_038238655.1 Thermomicrobiales bacterium
GAGAAGTTTCTTTTCCCCTTCTTTGCGATCTTTGTGTCCTTCGCGCCTTTGCGGTTCCCCCCGGCTTCGATGCGTAGTCGCCCTGCCCGTCTAGTGTTATCATCGGGTGAAATGGGAGGTAGAGGAGACGAATGGCGAAGCGCGAGATACTGCAAATCAACACCCCGGAAGGCGATGCAATTCTGCGCACGCGGGCGCGGAAGATCAATCGAATGGACGAGGAAACGATGCAACTGGCCCGCGACATGGTCGAGACGGTCGTCGGCGTCGGCGTCGGCCTCGCCGCGCCGCAGGTTGGCGTGCCGCTCCGGTTGATCGTCGTGGACATCCCACCCGATTCCATCGAGGAGGACGATCCCGGCTTTCAGATGGCGCTCTACAACCCGCAGATCGTGCGGCGGCGCGGTGGCAAGGACGTGGATGAAGAGGGCTGTCTGTCGCTCCGCAATATGTACGGGCCGGTGGAGCGCGACCTCTCGGTCGTCGTCCGCGCCTACGACATGCAGGATCGGCAGATCCAGATTACCGCTGACGGATTCCTCGCGCGCGTCCTCCAACACGAAATTGACCATCTCGAAGGGGTCATGTTCACCGATCACATGGAGAATCCCGACGCCCAACTGCGATATGTCGCGCCGCGAGACCCGAACGCGCCGGATGAGATGGATGAAGCACCAGTAGAAGACGCGACGGAGCGCACAGCGGTCGCGGAATAAGGGAGCCGCGCGATGGCAACAGCACCGGATGAAGCGACCGCACGCCGGACTGCTCTGATCGCGCAACTCGAACGCGACGGCGTGCTGCACGATGCGACGGTGCGCGACGCGATGCTCTCCATCCCGCGCCACGCGTTCTTGCCGAACGAATCGCTCGACCGCGCGTATGCAAATGACGCCGTCGCGACAAAGTTCGCGGGTGAAGTCGCGATCTCCAGTGCGTCGCAGCCCGCGATGGTCGCCGAAATGCTCGAACAACTGGCGCTCGAACCGGGAATGCATGTGCTGGAGATCGGTGCGGGCACCGGGTACAACGCCGCCTTACTCCGCACGCTCGTCGGCCCGACCGGGCGCGTGACGGCCGTGGATATTGACACGGACATCACCGACGCCGCCCGCGCCCACCTCGCGTCGGTCGGTCTCACAGACATTGACATCATCACCGGCGATGGCGCGGCAGGCTACGCGCCCAATGCACTGTATGACCGCATCATCCTCACGGTGAACGCGGGCGATATTGCCCCGGCGTGGTTCGCGCAATTGAAGCCCGGCGGTGTGCTCGTTTTGCCACTCAGCATCGGCCCGGCGCAATTTTCCATCGCTTTTGCCAAAGAGGATGACGAACTCCGCAGCCGCTCCCTCCATCACTGTGGCTTCATGCCATTGCGCGGCAGCATGGGCGATGCCGCAACCGGGACGCGGGCAATCGCCGTCGCTCCCGGCCTGCGCCTGACGATGAACAACGCTTCCGCGCACAACGCGGGGCGGATCGCCGCGCTTCTTGCCACTCCACCCATACCGCATATCGCCTCACGCGCCCGGCATGATTGGTTCTCCGCGCTCGCTTTTGCCGTCGCGGATACCACACAACCCCGCATCTTCGCCTTTATCTCGTCAAACGACGTGCGCTACGGCTTTGTTGGCCACGGCTACGGCGTCTTCAATATGGTGTCAGGCGGCGGAACTGTTATCCGCTTGTCTGACACACGGGATGGCGCGGCGGAGATGACGACACTCAACTACGGCGATACACAAACGGCAATGTGGCTCGATAGCGTCTTCGCGGATTGGGCCGCGCACGGTGCGCGGCGCGTGCAGGAGTACAGTATCACCGCCGTACCCGCCGATGCGCCCGTTCCGGCAACCTATGGGGAGTTCATCGTGGGAATTCCGCATTGGCAGCTGGTGTTTCGAGCGGGGACAACCTAACCCCCTCCCCTTCCCGCGAGGAAGGGGAGGGGATTCACTGCCGATCGGGGCATTTGACAAACACCGCAGCATCGCGACGAGTCACCCCCTTCCCGCGTGAACGGGGGGCCGGGGGTTAGGTCCGTCGGTTACAACTCCACCTCGCGCGGATGGATGCGCAGTTTTTCGATGGTGACGATCTGCTGAATCTGCTCGACCGCGC
>JBBSFO010000850.1:0-2103 GCA_038238655.1 Thermomicrobiales bacterium
CATCGTGGCGCGTCCGGCGGCGTCGCGGCGGTAGTATTCCTCGTCCGCGTCCTGACTGCCCCGGATGCCGCCCGCCGGGTCCACGAGGGTATCCAGCACATAGCCGAGCGTACGTTGCGCCATGGCGGCATATTTCGGGTTGCCGAAGACCATCGCGGCGTGAAGCGCGGTGCGAATGAGCGCAGCATTCACGTCGCTCAGTTTCTCGAAATGCGGCGTCTGCCAGGTGCGATCGGCGCTGTAGCGGAAAAACCCACCCGCGACGGGATCAAACAAGCCGCGATCCACCATGCCGTCGAGCGAGCGGGACGCCATCTCCTGCCAGAAGGGATCGCGCGTTTGCCAGAACGAGGCGATCACGAGGTCGAGCGCTTCGGAGTGCGGAAACTTGGCGCCAAAGCCGAAGCCGCCGAACCGGCTGTCGTACTGCCGCTCCATCTGCTCCAGGACGATGTTGGCGGCGTTCTCGGGCAGCGTCGTACCGCCCGGCCCGTCGCGTTTCTCCCGCTCCTGTGCGAGTGCGGCCCGCACCTTGCCGTCAATGTCGTCCCGATGTGCAGCGTAGTACGCATGCAACTCGGGGAGGAGGCCGAGCATCTGCTCGCGCGGTAGATATGTCCCGCCATACATGATGTACCCGGCGGGTGTGAGGAAGACGGTCGTCGGCCAGCCGCCCTGATTGTAGCGCTCGTTGATGTCCGGGCGCAGGTCATTGTCCACCCGGATCGGGATATACCGCGCATTAACGAGTGCGGCGACCGCCGGGTCGGCGTAGGTCGTCTGGTCCATGACATGGCACCAATGGCACCACGCGGCGCTGATCGAGAGCAGAATCGGCTTGTCCTCCGCCCGCGCGCGGGCGAACGCCTCCACCCCCCACTCATGCCACGCCACCGGACTCAATGCCCGCTCCATCGTCATCGAAGAGATACTCCCTTTCTTTGGCAGCGAATACGCATCAGTGAAGGATTTTCAGGTCGGGGATTCGTTGGAAGTGGCGGAGGTTCCGCGTTACGAGCGTCAAATCGCGCTGGATTGCCGTTGCCGCGATGAAGACGTCCGAGGGCGGAATCAATTGCCCCGCGCTCGCAGCCCTCCATGTACCTTGCTATCTCGTGTGCATGCCGCGATTGCCGTCAATAGATCAAGTGTAGCACCGGATGAGAGGCCGTTCAGTCAGCGGCGTGCGTGACATCGCGGGGGAGATCGGGGGTGAGGTAGGAGCAGGAGGATTCCACGAGCATGCGCCGGGCGTCGTCCGCGCTCCCTGTGACGACGGCTGCCGCCGCGAAGGTATGTCCGCCGCCGCCAAGTGTCTTCGCGATCACGTCCACCGGCGCGTTGCCGGACGCGCGAAGGATGACACGGGTACGCCCGTCGGGGAATTCCAAAAGCGCCGCGCCGATCTCCGCCCCCTCGACGGTCGCGGCGTGATCCGCGAAACCGGGGGCATCCTCCACCACGAGTCCGTAACGTTTGAACTGGTCACACGTCACGGTCATCACGGCCAGATGACCGTTGCAGGTCAGTTGAATACCCTGCAATGCCTCGCCGAGCAGGCGAATCTTCGCGACCGACGTGCTCTCGTACATCCCCGCATACAGCTGCCGTTCGTTCGCGCCATGCTCGGCGAGATCCGCGACGATACGGTGCGCCTCGGCATTCGTGTTCGGGAAGCGGAACGAGGCAGTGTCCGTAACGATGCCGAGATACAGCCAGCTCGCTTCCTCCGGCGTCACGCCGTGTGCGAGAAGGAGGATCAGTTGGTATGTGAGCACGGCCGCCGCCGTCGCCTGGGGATCAATCACCGGAATGTCCACGTCAATCGCCGCGTGGGGATGATGATCGAGGCAGATCACCGTGCACTGCTTCGCGGCGTTCCAGGCGGCAATTGCCTCACCCGGCACGCCGACGCGATCCCAGCCCGAACTCGTGTCGAGCACGACCACGACATCTGCTTCCGGCAGTGACTCGCCCGCGCCATAGACCGTTGCGCGCGATGTACTATCCATGTAGCGGTACCGTTCGGGGATTGCGCCACCGAGCGCGACGCGCGCCGGGATGCCGATGCGCTCTAACGCTGAGGCGAGGGCAAGCGCCGAA
>JBBSFO010000851.1:0-2102 GCA_038238655.1 Thermomicrobiales bacterium
AGTCACCCCTTCCTCGCGGGAAGGGGCTGGGGGTTAGGTTCTTATGACTGATCTCATCACCACCGTTCAATCCGCTGTGGACCGGGAACGGCTTGCGGCGCACCTCACGTACTTCGCCACCGTGGACCGCACGAGCGGTACGGCGGGGGAGCGCGAGGCAGTTGAATACATTCGGCGCACGCTCGCGCCGTGCGAAAATGTCCAGACCGAAGTTCGCGAGTTTCAGGGGTACATTTCGTGGCCTGGCCCGGCGACGCTGGAGATTCTTTCGCCCGAGCGGATGACGATTCCCTGCCGGACGCGGTCGTTCGGCCGCTCGACTGCGCCGGAAGGGGTGGAACTCGATCTCATCTTCGTGGATGTGGCGCGGCAATTGGAGCAGGGGGCGATGATTTTCAGCCACCGCAGCAATGCTGCCGCCTATGGCGACCGCGATGTGCGCGGTGCAGCAATCGTCACGCCCGACGGCGGCCCGGACGGCGTGCGGCGTGCGGAGGAACAGGGCGCGGCGGCGCATATCCATTTGTGGACAAGTGACGAGCCGCACATCCACGAGATGATCGTCACGCCGATCTGGGGCACGCCGACGCCCGAATCCGCGCCGAGCATGCCGAATATCCCGGCGCTCTCCGTCACGAACGCCGATGGCGAGCGGCTGCGCGCCCTCTGCGCGGCGGGGTCAGTGCGCGCGCGACTGACGGCGGAAGTGACGACCGGCTGGCAGCCGCAGCCCGTGACGCTCGCCTTTATCCCCGGCAAGACGGACGACTACCTGCTCGTCGGCGCGCATATTGACTCGTGGTACGTCGGCGTGACGGACAACGCGACGGGCAATGCCGCCCTGCTGGAGATGGCGCGGGTGCTGAACGCACATCGGGGAGAATTGGAGCGGGGAGTCGTCTTCGCGTGGTGGCCGGGTCACTCGACCGGACGGTATGCGGGCAGCACCTGGTTCGCGGACAACAGTTTTGCGGACTTGCGCGCGCACTGCGTCGGCTACCTCAATATTGACTCGCCCGGCTGCCGGGGTGCGACGGTCTGGGATTGCCGCTACGTGATGGGCGAGGCGGAACAGTTCATGGAAACGATCGTCCGCGAGATCACCGGGCAACCCGCGAACCCGCGCCGTCCTCTGAAAGCGGGCGACCAATCCTTCTGGGGGATCGGCGTCACCTCGCTCGGCGCGTTCCGCATGTTGCCGACCGATCACCCGGAGCGCAAGGCGGTCGGCGGCAGCGGCGGTGGCTGGTGGTGGCACACGGCGGAAGATACGCTCGACAAGGCGGATGCCGAAGTTTTGCGCGGCGACACCGCGCTGTATGCCGCTATCGCCGCCCGCCTCGCGACCGATCCTGTCTTGCCGTATGCCTTCGATACCGTCGCACAGGATTTCACACATCGCCTCGCGGAGATCGCCGCCGAAACCGGCGACCGTTTCGATTTTGCCCCCGCGCAAGAAGCGGCAGCCCGTTTCGGTGCGGTCGCCGAGCAGTTGGAGCGAACGCGTCAGCATCTCGCCACGTCGGGGAGCACGGAGCAGCGCCGCGCGCTCGACGCGGGGCTTTTGCGCCTCAGCCGCATCCTCAACCCCGCGCTCTACACCGTCAGCGGCGCGTACGATCAGGACCCGGCCTTGCAGGTGCCGCTCCTGCCCGGCCTCAGCCGTGCCGCCGCCCTGCGCGCGCTCGATCCGGCGAGCGACGCCGCTGGCTTCCTCGCCACCCGCCTCGTCCGCGAGCGAAACCGCATCGTGGATGCGCTGGAAGCGGCGACAGTCGAGGCGAAGCGGATACAAATGGAGGTGGGGAGGGGAATCTAACCCCCCCGGCCCCCTTCCTCGCGGGAAGGGGGCCGGGAAAGGGGGTTTGACTCACCTAAAGCGCTGTTTCGTCATCGCTTTTTGCGGGCATCTGGTTTGAGGGAAGGGGATGGACGATGGTTGTCAGCAACCGAGAGCGGGTCGGGAAAGCGATGGATAGCCTGATGGAGGGCTTAATTCCATATATAGAGCGCGAGATGCAGCGCAGATTCGGAAAGGAGTGGGATCAGGCCCGCTCTCTTGACGTTTCTGGGCTACTCTATTGCATCGTGAACCATTGGAG
>JBBSFO010000852.1:0-2100 GCA_038238655.1 Thermomicrobiales bacterium
ATGCGTCCGCGAGTCTCATCGGCCACGTCGCAGTCGACAACGCCGGCAACGGGTACATCTCGAAAATTGACGCGTCGGAAGGCGGTCTCACATTCGCGCCTATCGTAGATGCAAATGGCTACTCCCTCATCACTGGCACCACGAGCTACACGACCAAGCGCCTCACGAAGCTCGCCTACGGTAAGCCGGGCAAATACCCGCTTGCACAGATGTTCCCATGACGCTCGCGCGCACCCGCTGGGCCCGCGCAGCCCTTCCGACGGCGATGGCAGCGGCGATCGTCATCGTGCGGGTGTGCGGCGGGTGCGACGACTCGGGTCCGCAAGGACAGGACGCGGCGCCCGATGCGCGCGCGGATCACAAGGTGCTCCCTGATGCGATCGCGGATTCGGATTCAGCGGGCGTCCCGTGTGCTGTCGCGGGGTACGCACTCGATGATTCTTACGATGCCAATTGCGGCTTCTGCTACCCGACATCCCCCGCCGCGCTCCCGCCACCGATCACGTGGAAGTCTTGCGACGGCAGCGTCACGCCGCCCGGCATGATGTGCAGCCTCATGGTGGAAGACTGGGACTTCGGTACCTTCTTTAGCTACATTTCCGGGCAAGTGCCCGCATGGGTGCAGCCAGATCAAACCGTGACGTTCATGATCGGGCGGATGCAATGGCCGTACATCTATCGAATGGTGGTGGATGCGGATGGCCCTGTTCGTCAGGTCATTCTCGAAAGCAACGCCGTTCCTGGCACGCAGAGATGCACTATCGGCCTCGACAGCATTCGTGATGGGTATGCGGCGTACCGCATCTACGACAGCGAGACGTCCTCCACGATGGAGTTGGGTGGTGGTGGGATGGGTGGCGACATGAACGCCGTACGACCCCGTGTATACGCGCACTATCACAACGATCACTTCAGCCGCGACTACTACGCCAGCGCGCTTGGCCTCTTCGAGATTTCCACCAATGGCTCCACCATCACTGAATACGACTGGAACAGTGGCGATGCGATTCAAGTCATCGACTCGGCGGCGATGAACAACAACTGGGGAATTGGATATGTATGGCCAACATCCACCGCCATTTTCAACGATTCGAACTATGGGATGTTGAGCGAAGTGCGTGTGTGGACGCCAGACGGTGGGGCGAGGGACTTTATCAGCTACGGCAACGATTGGACGCACAGCGGCGGCGACTTCGGTAGCGACGGCACGTGGATGGCATGGTCGGTCGGCGACGGGCGCCCTGACCAGAACAGCAAGTTCGATAAAGTGCATTTGCTGACCAGTGCCTACACCACCGACGCGAACCCGACGGGTCAGGAACTGACGACCGTTTCTGGTTGGGGAATGGCCGCTACTCCGTTCGTTGTCGGCTGTGGCTACGCCGCGAGGCAGTCGATCATCCCACTTGATGCGTCCATCACAGACGCCAACACGCTTCAAATTTTTCGCCTGAGCGACGGGATGCGATGGTCGCTTCCGGCTGCGTGGACGCAGCCGCTTGCCATCACATGCACCGAGCTCTTTGCGACGGTCGCGGTCCCCGGTGACGACGCCGGCGTGAAGTCGCACTACACGATCGGTCGCGTTCGGCTTGACTCACTTGGTGTCGGCATGCCGGCTGACTGAGATGCGCCGACTGGGTGAGCTCCCCGGGTAGGCGAGAATCATGACGCGGGCGGAGCATAGACCGCTCGCAGGGTGGCAGAAGCTCGGGGCGGATATCGGCGTGCACACGGAGGCTGCCAAGCGGCAACGTTGCCTGTTGACCGGCAACATTGCCGAGCTACCCGAAGACGCGCTCCGCCAAGATGGGCGCTTGTGAATCGAGCGTGCGCTTAGCTTCGCCTCGCGGGCTCAGTCGCGGGGAGCGACCGACGTATTGGATGCACGCGTCGGGGAGCTTGCGCAGCACGGCGGATTGCTGCTCGGCGCCCTCCATGACGTTCGCGTAGAAGCACACGTCGAGATACGCGTATGCGATGCACGAGGCCACGTCCTTGTCGTGAGCGCCGCCTGGGCGCACGATCACGCGCATGACGGACACGGAAGCGACGTGGTCGGCGCGCGTCGCGGAATGGAAGGCGAGCGGCAAGACGGTC
>JBBSFO010000853.1:0-2099 GCA_038238655.1 Thermomicrobiales bacterium
AGCGGGCGCCTTCGCAAAAGGCGCACTGGGGGAAGTCCGGTTCGAGTCCGGCGCTGTCCCGCAACGGTATTCGACTCTTGAGTCGTCAGCCCGACCACCCGCCGCTCCCCGGATTCGTCACCCTTCGTGTGAAAGGAGACGGACGATGGCGCACGCGCCATGATACGTCCCTCGCCCGGTTCCGCAAGGACCGGCGGGGGACGAAGCGTTTTAAGGACTGGGCGAGGGAGGGCGGTTCGCGAACCGCCCCTACGAAACGGCTCCCTGATTGCTTCGATCTGATCGGGAGAGATCACACATGAGCGAGCGTGCGCAGGAACTTGCCGCCCGGTTTGGGCAAAATAGTCGTGCAGTCATCACCTTTGTCGAGCAGTGTTCGGCGGACGACTGGCGACTTGTCACCGAAGATGAACGGTGGTCGGTAGGGGTCGTTTGCCGCCACATCGCGCGTGGATTCGAGGTTCATGCAGCGTTGATCCGACGGGCTGTAACCGGACAACCGATGCCAACCGATTACACTTGGGATGCGGTTCACGAGAGTAATGCTCAGCAAGCACAGGAATGGGCTGATTGCACGCAGGAAGAAACGCGGGCGTTGCTCCAGCGTCATAGCGATGAGGCGATAGGTGCTGTTCGTCAGTTGAGCGACGCGCAACTTGATCGCACCGTGCTCTTTCCGCTCGCGGGAGACGAGCCGATCAGCACGCAACAGATCGTTGAGGCGGTGATTGACCACCCGCGCATCCACCTCATAAGCATTCACGCGACAGTTCGCGGACAGAATGTGGGTCGGCAAGATGGAACGGGAATGGCGACGCGTAACGAGGCTCGCCACACATTGACGCAGGAATGGTTCACGACGTGGGAAGTTGCACCGGGCGTAATGTGCATCGCGGAGGATCAGCACGTCGAGGAGGTACGGTCGTATCTCGTGCGCGGGTCGGAGCGGTCGCTGTTGTGGGATGCGGGATTGGGCATCGCGGACATCAAGCGCGAAGTCGAGCGATTCGTGGACGTGCGGCCCGAGACGCTGCTGATGGTTTGTAGCCACAGCCACTTCGATCATGTCGGCGATGTGTGGCGGTTCGCGGAAGCAGGCGTGCCGGTCTATGCACATCCAGCGGAGGCGGAGCGGATCGGGCAGGGAATGAATCACGAGAAGAGCGCGTACTGGTTGCAGGAGAAATTCCTGCTCGGCCCGCTGCCGACCGGGTTCGACCCTGACGGGTACATCATCCGGCCTGCGACCGTCACCCATCTGCTCAATGAGGGCGATCTGCTCGATCTCGGCGACCGTCAGTTTATGGTGCTGCACACACCGGGGCATTCGCCGGGCGGCCTCTGCCTCTGGGACGCGGCGAACGGGCTGCTGCTTTCCGGCGACACCGCCTACGCCGCGCCACTCTACTCGTATTCGCCAGACGCAGAGCCGGATGTCTATCGCCATTCCCTCCGCCGTCTCGCCGCGCTCGCGCCGCAGGTGCGGACGCTCCTGCCGTCGCACGATAGCACGCCGATCGCACCTGACCTGCTCGTCGCGATGGCGGACGCCTTCGACCGTATCTACGACGGCAACGCGGCGGATGCACTCGTCGGCCAGGATGATGAAGCGGGACACGATCACGTCTACGATCTGTACGATTTCGGCCATTTCCAGGTGCGGATGCGCGCCGGATGGGGCCGCAAAGGGTAGGGCATGGCAACAGCGCTCCCAACACCACATATCCTAAAAGGGATGGAAGCGCAATGGCGTCGGTGGTTGCGGTTGCCCGCTGTGCTTGTTGGTGCGGCAATCGTCGCCGGATTGGTCGGCGGTGCGCTGGCGATCACGGTCGGTGTTGTGGTACCCATTGCCTTGCTCATCGGCATCGTTGGCGGCATCGCGATTTTGCTCGATGCGCGGGTCGGGCTGTATGAGACGGTCGCCGTGATTGCGTTGGCGCCCTATGCGATATTGCCCGTGAAAGTCGGCCTGACCTTCACGCTACTCGAAGTGACGATCCTGCTCACCATTGCTGTCTGGGCGCTCCGGCTCGGTTTCAATCGTGACGAACTGATCGTCGTCACACCGCTCTTCCTTCCGCTCGGGTTTTTCGTCG
>JBBSFO010000854.1:0-2098 GCA_038238655.1 Thermomicrobiales bacterium
CCCTACGCCCTGCACCCGGATCATCGCAACGTCGGCCTTACGACGACGGACGCCGTCTACCCGACCGCGCGCGACGCGATCTACTTCCCGGAGCACTTCCACGAGGAAGGGTTGGAACCGCACAAGGTCGCGGAACTGCTCTTTTTCAACGCCGAGCACCCCGATTGCTTCGTGGACGTTTCCACAACCTTCGACAAGAAACTCGAAGCGCTCCGGCATCACGATTCGCAGGTTGGCCGCTCGGAAAATCTCGAAAAGCGGCTGCGCGAGCGGTTGGAAGAGATCGGCAAGCAGGCCGACCTGCCAATGGCCGAAGCCTTCCGCCGTTTGACGATGCGACGATAGCGAGCAATGAGCAATGAGTCGGATGCCGTAGGAAATACGTCACTGGATTCCACCGCACCGGGACCAGAAATGCCACAGGAACCGGATATGCCCGTCCCACGTGGTCCACGCCGTCGCCGCGAACGGATGGTCTATGCGGAGGCGGACGTTGATCTCGGCGCGTTCCTCCCGGAAGGCGTGACCACGGCGCGGTATGGCGAGCAGGTCATCCCGGTTGAAAAGGGCATCCCCGGTGAGCGTGTCCATGTCGCGATCACGACACTAAAGGGGCGCAAGGGCTGGACGCGCGCGACCGTCACCGACGTCATCATGGCGTCGCCGCACCGGATCGTGGCATCGTGCCCGTATTTCCGGGAACATGATTGCGGCGGCTGTGAGTGGCAGCACATGACCGATGCATTGCAACGCGAAACGAAAATGCGCATCGTCGCGGCGCTGATGGACGAGGCCGGCATTGACCACCCCCCCGAGACGATCCATGCATTGGATGAACCGTGGCGCTACCGCCATTCCGCCGCGATTGCGCTCGGCAAGGGCGCGGGCTTTCGCAAGCGTCGCCGCCAGTCGGTCATCCCGGTCCACGATTGCCCGATCAGCCACCCGGCGATCTCCGGCCTGCTCCAGACTCTCAACAACTGGTACGCTGACGGTGTTTATCCCGATCTGCGCGGCAAGGTGTGGGTCGAGGTGAAGATTGTCAGTGCTGCGGATGCTCCGACACTGCAACTCGTGATCGGCGGCATCGGCGGCATGGATTTGCCGCATCGTCCCGAACTCCAGCCACTGGCGGACAAACTCGGCACACTGCCAACCGTCACAAGTGTCACGTACAAACACCCGTCCGGCGAGACGCGCCCGTGGCACGGCCCGATCGCGAGCATTGTTGAAGTCGGCAGCGCACCATTTGTGCTGCCTGCCGGGTCATTCTTCCAAACGAACCTTGTGCTTCTTCCGCGCCTGATCGAGCGGATTCTGCGTCTCGTCACACTTGGGCCGACGGATACCGCCGCCGACATCTACTGCGGTGCGGGCTTGTTCACGATGTTTCTCGCGCGCCGGGCCGGGCATGTGATCGCGATCGAGGTGGATCCGGCGGCGATTGCGGCGGCGCGGGAAACCGCGCGCCTCTGGGGACTGACGAACATCGAATTCGTCGCCAAACCGGCCGAAAAGACGATGAATATTTTACCGGATTTGGAACTGGCACTCGTAGACCCGCCGCGCTCCGGGCTGGATCCGCGCGTGACCGCCGCAATCATCGCGAAGCGGCCCCGGCAATTCGTCTATGTCTCCTGCAATCCCGTCACACTTGCGCGCGACCTGCAATTACTCATCGGCGCAGGGTATGTACTACAGAATCTGGAACTCTTCGATTTCTTTCCACAGACTTCGCATGTCGAATCGCTCGCCTATCTCACAACGGACGACACACCGCCGACCGCGTAGGCTTTCGCCGCTCAACGGTGCCGCACCTCCTGCGTGAGGCGTTGTTGGAGGAAAGCAAGGACGGCGGCTTCTTCGGGCTTTAAACCGCCCAGACCATCGGCGATTTCCTGTTCCGTGCGCTGTTTGAGCGCTTCGAGCATCGTTCCTTCTGCATATGCGTCGAGCACTGCAGGATGGATGTAGCACTTGCGGCAGACGCTCGGTGTATTGCCGAGCCTCCCCGCGACATCCTCAATCGCCGTGAGAATATTTTTCTTCGCCTGTGCCTCGCTGTCGAACGTCTCGAAGGCGTGCAATGCCATTGCAG
>JBBSFO010000855.1:0-2092 GCA_038238655.1 Thermomicrobiales bacterium
GTCGTCGCCGTCGGTGCGCTACTGCCGCCGCAGGCCGCGAGGATCGCGCTCCCGGCAGCGGCAGCGGCGCCAGTCAGGAAACCGCGCCTGCTCAGTGATGTAGCCCGTTTGTCGTCGTGCTCATGGTTCATGCCGTTGTTCTCCTTCACTCCCATACGATCCTCACCCCTGACTGCCCACCCCTGCCCCCTCCCGGCTCTGGAGGGAATTTCATTCCGGCTCCCTTCCCGTCTCGGGAGGGGCTGGGGGTGGATTACCCCTCAGTCCTGAATCCGATATTGTCGCACCGCCTCCATATCGAGTTCGACGCCCAGCCCCGGCCCCTGCGGCACGAAAACGTGCCCTTCCGCGAACCGCAGTGGCTCCGTGATGCAGTCGTCCACGCGCAAGGTTTCGCCACAGATGTCGCTGGTTAGCGTCATTGGCTTGCAGGCAGCGCAGATGTGCGCGTACGCCGCTTCCGAGATACCGAGACCGACGCCCGACCCATGCCACGTCGGGATGCCCGCCGCCTCCGCAATGCTGGCGAGTTTATACGTGTTGACGAGCGGGCCGCCGATATTCAGCCAGTCACATGCTTCGCGCTTGACGGCCTCGAAGACATCGGTCGCGACATTGAGATGGAGCGCAATCGGGATCGAGAGTTTCTGCCGCGCTAGCACGTACCAGTCGAGGTTCTTCTGGTTGTACGGGCTTTCGAAGCACTCGACATTGTGCAAACCGCGCTCGCGCATCTGCTCCGCCAGTGCAAAAAGGCGGAACGGTTGGTTGAAGCGTTGATTGGGGTCAATGTTGATGCGCAGCTGATCGCCGACTGCATCACGGATCGCTTCGAGTCGCTCGATCACCGGATCGTCCGCCGTCGCTTTTATCTTCAGGACGCGGTAGCCTTGCGCGACCGCCTGCCGAGCCGTTTCCGCCGCATCTTCGGGCGTCATCCGCCCCGAGCAGCGGGAAACGGACACACGGTCGCGGTACGCGCCGCCGAAGAGGCGATAGACCGGTACATTCAGCGCCTTGCCCATCAGGTCGTAGAGGGCCATCTCATACCCTTCGTAGATGGACGGGTTGGCGAACCACATCGTTTCGAGCGGCAGTTCCTGCATGTTGAACGACCACAGATCGCGCCCCTCGAAGAAGCCTGCCACCTGCCGCACGGCGTGCTGCGCGATCCCTTTCGGCACTTCGCCGACGCCGATCAGCCCTTCATCGGTGTGCAGTCGGATCAGGACAATCGGGAAATCCGGCCAGTGGAGGCGCACCCATGTCCCGCCGTAGACGTATCCTTCCGGGTTGAAGTGCGGGCTATGCCACGCGCCCTCGTGCAGCGGGACGATGACCGAGAAGGTCTCGACGCGGGTGATTTTCATGCAAACCACGCTCCAGCGGTGTGGTGGAATGCTTCGATTGCGGCGGTCACATCGCGGACGCAGACGGCGAGCAGTCGCTCCCCCCATGCGGCGGTCGCATGGGAGGCATCGTCGCTCGTGCCGGAATCGCCGAGCGAGTTATGCGGCGGTGTGATCGTGCCGCGCAGTCCGCCCGGCCAGACGGAACCCGTCGTTTGATTTTCCATCGCCACGGGGATCGCATCGTCGTGGACGAGATCGGGGCGGAGGGCCAGCATCATGGCGGTTTCGAAGTGTCCGGCGTGGCCGGGGAGCGTGCCGAGTTTCGTGTGCGCTTCGATCTCGATCAGCCCATCCCATGCGAGCGACCAGTACGATGCCGCACCGATAGCGAGGTGCTTGATCGGCCCTTCTTCGCGGGCGACGAGGCGGATCAGTTCGTCGTTGCCGCCATGCCCGTTGAGCAGATAGACGCGCCGTGCGCCCATCCGCGCGAGGCTGTCCAGCAAATCGCGTAAGACGGCGCTGAAGGTGCCGCTGGCGAGCGACAACACGCCGGGAAAGGGGAAATGATGCTGCGACGCGCCGTAGCAGACCGTCGGCGCGACGAGTACCGGCACTCCTGCCGCCGCCGCGACGCGCTGACTGACCGCCTCGACGATGCAGGTGTCTGTGACAATCGGCAAGTGCGGCCCATGCTGCTCGATCGCGGCGGACGGCAGGATCACCGTTGCGTCCGGCAC
>JBBSFO010000856.1:0-2087 GCA_038238655.1 Thermomicrobiales bacterium
GCAACAATCCGGCAGCTCCCACCTTTCCAAGGCTTCTTGCGTTGCAAAACGGTATTGCATAATCAATTCGATTGGCGATATATTTGTGCAATGCTGATCGGTTATGCTCGCGTCTCCACCGACGACCAGGACACCGCCGCCCAAGTGTCGGCGCTCAAGGCTGCCGGATGCGAGCGCACTTATCGGGAGAAAGCTTCTGGCGGGCGCTGGGATCGGCCCGAACTGCGCCGGTAGGGACCCGCGCTGCACGCTGGGTTCGGCCTGGGCGTCGAACGCATGATGATGTATCTGACTGCACGAAGAACATCCGCGATGTGATCCCATGCCCCCGGACTCCCGGCAGCGCCGCCTTCTAACGGTTAAGATTCTATGTCGCTTGCTGAAGGCCGAATCAGGGGTTTGTTCCGTGCGGCACCGCGTCCACCGACAGACCTGACGCCGGCAGACCGCAGACATGGGCGAGGCATTCGAGCGTGAATTCTATATCGTTCATCCGGACATTCCCAAGATGGCCGATGCGGAATGTCTGGTTCGCTACGGCTGGATGTGTGCCGGCCGGAAGCACCAGTCCCATTTCGCGTAGGCGAGCGAGCATGTGCGGGCCCTGACCTGACGGATAACGGCAGACAGTGACGGCGGTTGAGCGAGCATCACTGCGCGCGAAAACAACGGCGCCGATCGCGGCCAGCCCCTTGTGCAGAGATCGCGCGCAGCGTGCGTGCCTTTCATAGCGTGCAGGGAGCCCTTCTTCTTCGATCAGACGTAGGCTCTCATCCAAACCACCGACGAGATTACCGGCGGGTGATTGAAAGTACTGGAAGCGAAAGTCTTCCGCAGCCGTGAAGACTTCCAGCCAAGGTCCAAGGTCGAGCGAGTAGCTCGGCGGCACCCATGTCCTTCGCCGCAGTTCCGCCGCAGTGTCCGGTGAGAGCGAAAGCAACACGAGGCCGGCGGGTGCGCCGATCGCTTTCGGCGTGCTGGCGAGGTAAACGCTGACTCCCCATCCAGACTGATCTATGCGTTCGGCGCCTGCCGCGCAGATGCCGTCGACGATGAGCCGGGCTTCATAGCGGCCCGCAATTCGTCCAACTGCGGCTACATCGGCGCTCACCCCAGTGGATGAGTCTATGTGGGTGAGAAAAACTGCTGTGGGACGATCTCTCCTCACTGCTGTTTCGAGAACACCAAGGTCGACGGGAAGGCCCGGCGGAGGCGTCACGCGAGTAATGAACAGGCCGAGCCGCTCCGCAACGGAGGCCCAACGGTCTCCCCAGGATCCGGTACACGCGACTACGACGCGGGATGCGGGCGGCACGAAGTTCGCAGCCGCCATCTCCATGCCCATGGTACCTGTCGCGGGAATGATCAACTGCGACCCGGAAGGCTCGCCCATCAAGACTCGCAAACGCCCACAGCATCGGGCGAGAGTCGCAATAAACACCGGCTCGGTAATCGGTAGCGGAGGCTCAGCAACCCGAGCGAGTACGGATTCCGCAAAGCGCGTCGGACCGATCGTCATTGCAAGGCGCGGCACCCCGCGGGGGGTCATTCCCTCTTTTCCTGAGGAAGATAATCTTCGCGGCAGGGCGTGAAGATATCTAGCGCGACCGACTTTTCGATTGCGTGAACTTCATGCTCGACGCCGCCGCGCACGACAAAACTATCACCCGATTTGGCCTCAAATACTTCACTGCCGCAGAATACTCGAATGTGTCCAGACACCAGATATGCAAGTTGTTCGTGAGGATGACTATGACGCGGAAACACCGAGCCTGCTTCCATGACGTGCTCGGCCAGCATAAGCCGGTCGTCGTGTGCGAGGATCCTTCGTGCGAGACCCTCGTAAGCGCGCGTGGCTTCGACGTCCGATCCCCGGCAGATCATCACATCCTGTGAGGTCTGGAGGGAAGTGGATGCTGCCACGTCAGTCTCCCGCCACGGACGCCAACATCTGACGACCTGGATAGATCGGGAAAGGCGCTACATCGGACTCCGCCTGGACCTCCTCAACGGCGACGGTGGGGAAATGAGCACGGTCGAATACTTCGTGGAGATTGCTGCGCATCGACGATGCCAGCGCGACGTCC
>JBBSFO010000857.1:0-2086 GCA_038238655.1 Thermomicrobiales bacterium
CCGGCTTCCGCCCCCACCGTTACTGGTTCCACGCGTACCTGCCATCCCCAACAACCCCTCATTCCGCCCGCACGCGCATTGGCGCCACGGTACAACGCACACCCATCGGGCGCGCTAGGCTACCAACGCTCCTGCGACTTTCTTCGGCTGCGGCAGGAGGATTTCGTCAATCAGACCGTAATCCTTCGCTTCTTCGGCGCCCATGTAATAATCGCGCTCAGTATCGCGCTTCACCTTGTCGAATGGCTGGTTGCTGTGGTTCGCCATGATCTCGACGAGGCGCGTGACGACATTGATCGTTTCCCGTGCGGCGATGTCAATGTCCGGCACATTGCCCCGGAAGCCGCCTGATCCCTGATGGATCAGGACGCGGGAGTTCGGTAGCGCGTACCGCTTGCCATTCTGCCCGGCACAAAGCAGTACCGCGCCCATGCTCGCGGCCATGCCCATGCAATAGGTCGAGACATCGGAGCGGATCATCTGCATCGTGTCATACATCGCGAGGCCGGCGTAGACTTCGCCGCCGGGGCTGTTAATGTACACCTTGATTTCGCGATCCGGGTCCTCATAGTCGAGGAAGAGCAGTTGGGCGATGAAAACGTTCGCCACCTGCGCGTCAATCGGCGTGCCGACGAAGACGATGCGGTCTCGCAGCAGGCGGGAATAAATGTCCCACGAGCGTTCGCCGCGATTCGTACTCTCGACGACCGCCGGAATAATATTGTTCACGTCAAGTCCTGAATACATCTCAGATTCCTTCCAATTGATGTTAACGGGTGGGTACGTCCGATGTTACGCGGGTTTCGGCGTTTCACCGGCGTTCGCTGGCGCGTCGGTCGCGGGCGGAGTCCCATCCTCATCCATTGTACCAGTATTCTCCGCTGCTGTGGCATCGTCAGGCACCGAGATTTCCGTGTCGTCCGCACCCGTGGCTGCAGCGTCGGCGGTTGCCTGTGGTTCCCCGGTCGCGCCCTCGTTCGCCGGTACCCCTTCGTCGGCCTCGGCATCGGCCTCACCGGTCGGCTGGAGGATATAGGCACTCTCCGGAGAGTCGTCAATCACACCCTTGCCCTCGGTGGCAATCTCGACAACGCGTTCGAGCAACTTGCGCTCTCGCAAATCTTCGGTCAGCAGTTCCACCGTGCGCTCGTCGTCGAGGACGCTATGATCCATGCCGAGCCGGTGCACTTCCTCATGTACCTCGTCCGGTGTGACATCAAGGTTTTCGCTCTTGGCGATTTCGCGCAGAATCAGGGTGTTGCGCAAGCGGCGTTCGGATTCGGGCTTGATCCGCTCCAGGAAGTTTTCCACCGCGCCGGTGTTCTTGCCGAACAGTTCGTTGATATCAATGCCCATGCCGCCGATTTGCTGCAACTGCTGCATCGCGTCTTCGCGCGTCTGCTGGTCAATCAGCGCGGGGCCGACCTCGATCTTTGCCACATCGTCGCGTAGTTTCTCCATGATACTTGCCACGAGCGTGTTGCGCGCCTGCATTTCCTGCTGCTGCAGGAGGTTGCTGCGGATGTCCGCCCGCAATTCCGCCAGTGTCATCGGGCGACCACCGAGCGAGGCGGCCAGTTCGTCATCGAAGGGCAGCAGTTCCCGCTCTTTCGCACTTTGTACCGTGATCCGGTAGGCGAGCGACTTGCCGAGCAATGATTCCGGGATCGGCCGTTCCACATCCTCGGCGTTGGCCTCCGGGAATGTGACGGTCTTTTCGACCGGCTCCCCGACCGTCGCACCAACGATCACATCGCGGATCTGCGGGAGCAGATTATCCCGGCCGAGCACGAAGGTCGCGCCCGTCGTCGGATCATCGAACGGCTCATCGCCCTCGAAGGCCGCGATGTCCACGACCACTTCATCGCCATCCTGCACCGGACGCGGCGTTGGTGGATCAACCCACGGACTTTTGTCTTCCCGCAACCGCTCGATGTATTCGTCCACGTCCTGATCGGTGACCGATATATGCTCCGGCTCGACGCGCACATTCTCGTAGCCGGTCACATCCGCCGTCGGTGCGATCTCCACTTCGACGCGAAACGACAACGGCTCCTCCGTCAGCACCTCGACCGACGGTCGGGCG
>JBBSFO010000858.1:0-2086 GCA_038238655.1 Thermomicrobiales bacterium
CCGCCGCCCTGCCCAATACGCGCCGAAGTACCCGAAGCCCAGCCACGGCTCGACGCACACGCCGTACGGCGCAAAGCACCGCAAGCCCTCCGAGCCGCCGCTGCCCGAGCGCAAGCGCACCGCCGACAGCATCGGCAAATCCGGCAAGCTCCCGCATTGGAAGCGCCGGCCGCCCGCTGGCGGCCGGTAAGGGTTACGCGGGCCGGCGCGAATCCACCGGCTCTAATTCGCGTGAAGCCGCGTGAGCAGTGCCTGCATTCGCACTGCGTCGTCATCGCCTCGATCCGCGGACGAACTCGCCAGGTAGCGCGTCGCATAATCGATCGCTTCGTTGCGATCCTTAAGAATCTCGTGCGAGAGCGCGAGTTGGTACAGCGCGACGGCCGACGTTGGGCAGAAGTCGAGCGCACGTTCTCCGGCGCGGATCGACCCGACGGTGTCCGTCCGGAACCGGAGCACATCCGCGAGCGTCGCATAGTCCCGCGCACAGTCCCAATTAACGCCGACGAAACCGCCATCGCAACGATCGAGATCAATTGCATGTTGGGCTTGCGCAATCGGTACGGCGGCATCGGTGAAAATATGACCCGACGTGTCCAACGCCAAATTGCGATATGCCTCGGCGAGCTGTGGGTTCAATCGAAGAGCGGTTTGGAGATCCGCCATGTCGACGTCCGTGTATCCAAAGTCCGACACCTCGAGCCCAGCCCGAAAGAGATAGGCCAAATCGAAGTCTGGAGCCAGTTCGATTGCTCGAAAATAGCCCTCTATCGCCTGCTGTCGGTCCGGGTTTCCCCGTGCCAGGAGATACCAGGTCAAGGCATCGTCGGCGGGTTTGTCCGGCGGAGAAGATCGCGACGGTTTGACCATCAGGTGAAGCGGTTGCTCGACACCCGCACGGATGAATACGAAATCGTATGTTCGAGTTGGCTCGTTGAGAAAACGGTTGTTGAATTGAGTGCCGCTGGTTATCGGCGCTCCGTTCATCATGATCATGCGGTCGCCCTGACGCACACCCGCGTTTTTGGCGCCGCCGCTCACGCGCACTACGACGCAGCCTTGCCCCGCCGCCGGCAACGCGAATCGCTTGTCGAGATAACTACTCGGGCCACTACAACGGATCCCGAGCGAGCCACCAGGGATGACGTCAGCGTAGAACGAGCCGACGATCGCAACAGATCCGAGTACCGCAAGAGCCTGCCCGACCAGCGGTCGTCCGAATTTCGAACGGCGTGCTTCAGTGATCGAAACATCTTCGGGTAGTCGCGCGCGTAGGGCATAGACGGCAGACGCCCGACGAGGTTCTTCCAGTCGGTCGAGCCTCATGACGATTGTTCGGCCATCGGTCGTGACGGCGATGTCCGACAGATCCGACTGTGCTTGAACCGACCGGACTTGCCACCAACTCACATCAAACGACCCAACCACCCGCTGAGCATGGATGCCCCCGTCGTCGATCGTGATATTCCGAATCGGATCGAGCCCGCCGCTGATTGCGGCCGAGATCAGAGTAAGAGTGAGCCCGGTGGCAATAAGCGCGATCACCGGCCCCGTAGGAGCGATTCCGAATTGAAACGAACCGCCGCCTAATACCAACGCGAGAAAGACGGCGTGACCGAGGAGTTGAGTGGTCGAGGTAGGAAGTGGAAGCGTCAGGTGCAGCGGGACGGCCCGAGCATCATCTGGAAGCGGCGCGTTCGCGGCACGTCGCAATGCGCCGCCGTCCACGCGACGTCTCCTCGAGAACAAGCGGCCGATACCTAAGCGGAGGCGCTCGAGTACACGACGTACGTCCATGCCCAATCATCGGCAACCTGACTCCCGCGACGAAGGTCGCGCCACATCCAGGCTGTGTTGGCCTGCGCCTGCGCTCAGTCTGGTCGCAGTTAGTCGATAAGTGGGGCGCGAATCATAGCGCGCACGGATACGACTCCCCGCATCGCCTGTTACGCGGGTTGCGTACCCAACACCCCCGCGGCGCGCAGCCCCTCGATCCGCGCGTCGTCGTACCCCAGCTCCCGCAGCACTTCTTCGTTGTGCTGGCCGAGCGTCGGCGATGGGCCTTGCGCGGCGAGCGGGGTGTCGC
>JBBSFO010000859.1:0-2080 GCA_038238655.1 Thermomicrobiales bacterium
CGGCGGGGGTGGGGTACCTTTATAGCAGTAGCTGATTTTTGGCCCAGTCGGCCCCCCACCGGGGGGGGCCCCGGCTGCAACGCCGCCGCCACCATTTGCTAATCATCAGTCCGCAGCATCGCCACTAGGTCGGCCTCGTCGGCGGCGTTCGGCACCGTCGTACGGAGCGGCATCGGGCCGGGCAACGCGACGCCAATGATCTCGTTCAACGAGTCGAGTCCTTCGGTATCGAGCCATGCCGCGATGCCATCCAGCACGTCGAGCGCAGCATGCGGATTGACGAACGTCGCCGTCCCGACCTGTACTGCTGTCGCGCCCGCCATGAAGAACTCCAGTGCGTCCTCGGTCGTCGCAATCCCGCCAATCCCGATCACCGGCACGGCGACCACCTGCGCGACCTGCGCGGTCATCCAGAGCGCGACCGACTTGACGGCGGGGCCGGAAAGACCGCCGCCACCCGTCGTGAGCATCGGTCGTCGCCGTTTCGTGTCAATCCGCATCCCCTTCAGCGTGTTGATCAGCGTGATTGCATCCGCGCCCGCCGCGACAACCGCTTCCGCAATTACCACAATATCCGTAACATTCGGTGAAAGTTTGACGAGAACGGGGAGCGTTGTGCTCGCGCGAACCGCCGCTGTCACTTCCCCGGCCATCACCGCGTCCACGCCGAACTGCATGCCGCCGACATCCACATTCGGGCAGGAGATGTTGACCTCGATGCCCGCGACACCGGGCGCTTCATCCAGGAGGCGCGCAATCTCGGCATAGTCGTCCATATGCTCGCCGCTGATATTGACGATCACCTTCGTCTGCCACCGCTCCCAGAGCGGGGCGTATTTGCGGATCGTCTCGTGGATGCCGGGGTTCTGGAGGCCGATACTGTTCAACATCCCCGCGTGCGTCTCAGCGATCCGGGGCATCGGGTTGCCCTTGCGCGACCGGAGCGTCGTTCCCTTCGAGACGATACCGCCGAGCCGCTGAATGTCCATGATCCGCGCGTACTCGACCCCATATCCGAATGTCCCGGAGGCGACGAGGACCGGATTGGACAAAACGAGTTCGCGCGCGTTACGCGGTGCAAGGTCGGTCGTGAGGCTCATATCAGTACGCCCCCATTTCGCCCCCACATGCGTGGGGAAAGTGGCTACGAACGTACCTGCACCGAAGGCCCCGTCGGTTCACCCCCACATACGTGGGGACATGCCATGACGTTACCACGCGAGGTCATCCATCGCGAATGTTGGCCCTTCCGTACAGGTACGCTCATACCCGCGCGTCGTTTCGACGACGCAGCCGAGGCAGACGCCCATCCCGCACCCCATCTGCTGCTCGATGCAGAGATGCACGGGCGGCGTGCGCACGCCCCGATGCTGCTCCACTTTCGCACGTAGCGAGCGGAACATTGGGTTCGGCCCGCACGCGAAGATGCCGTCGGCCCAATCGAGATATTCCGGCATTAAGTCCGTCACGAAGCCGTGATGCCCCAATGTCCCGTCGTCGGTCGCACGAATCACTTCGACTTGCTCCGGGAGATAATGGAGCGGCAGATGCTTCGCCGCCGTTTGCGTGCCGACGAGCAGCACGATCTCCGCGCCCTTCGGCAACTCCTCGTCCGCAAGCATCACGAGCGGCGCAATCCCGACACCGCCCGCGACCATCAGCAGGTGTCGCTGGTTCCCCGCGACGGTGAAGGCGTTGCCGAGCGGCGCGAGCAGGTCCAACCTCTCGCCCGCTTTCCGCTCCAGCAGCCACGCCGAGCCACGCCCGACATTTTGCACGAGGATCAGCCCTTCGTTTGTCGCCGCATCAACACGCAGGAACGACATCGGACGACGGAGCAGCGGATCCCACTGATCCGCGCGCCCCGCTGTGCGGATATGGACGAACTGCCCCGCTCGCGCCTGCGTCGCCACATTGTGCGGTAACCGCACCCGCAGCACGACGCTCCCGCTCCCAGCAGGCTCATTCTCAATGATCGGCGCGGTGAATGTCTGCACGAGAAACCTCACCCCCGGCCCCTCTCCATTGCGATGGAGAGGGGTGACGCATCGCGATACCGAGGCGTTCTTTATACGCCCCG
>JBBSFO010000860.1:0-2077 GCA_038238655.1 Thermomicrobiales bacterium
ATGACGAACTCACGCTGGACGGGCACCTGCGCGGTGAAGAGATTGGTTAGTTCCTCGACACGGGCGACATCCGCTCCGGTCATCGCGTAGGCGCTCGTTTTGCCCTCGACGGTTGCCAGTTCGGCCATCAGGCGATAGAGAGTACGCTGCATTTCGAGGATTGCGTCGCGTACGTCGGGGAGCGTCGCGGTGGCGCGAGCGAGGCCGAGCGTGGCGGACGCCTCATCGAGCGTGCCGTACGCCTCCGGTCGCGGATCGTACTTCGCCACCCGTACGCCGCCAATCAGACTCGTGTAGCCATCGTCGCCACGTCCGGTATAGATCTTTTGCATTTTCACCTAAACCCCCCGGCCCCCTTCCCGCGAGGAAGGGGGAGCAAACCTTCGAGGAATCATGGCGTAATCGCAACGCCTCGGTATCGCGATGAGTCACCCCCTTCCTCGCGGGGAGGGGGCCGGGGGTTAGGTTTTCCCCATCGCCGTATGCCGCTCGCGTATCGCCGCGCCGTCCGCGAAGGCATCCGGGTGCAGCAGGCGGGCGAGTAATTCCGTACCTTCCACGACGCGCGGGCCGGGGCGGGAGATATGGGCATTGCCGTCCATCACGAAAACTTGCCCCCGGCGGACGGCGGGCAGGTCGCTCCACCACGATGGCAGCAGCGCGGCGGCGAGATCGGCACGAGTACGCGCAACATCATACCCACACGGCGCGACAACGATCACCTCCGGCGCGGCCTCACGCAGTTGCTCCCAGTGGATATGCGCGCTCTTCTCGCCAACGATGCCAAGCGTGTCCGTGCCGCCGGCGATGGCGATCATCTCCGGCCCCCAATGGCCCGCGACAAAGGGCGGATCGAGCCATTCGAGGAGCGCGACGCGCGGACGTTCTCGCCCCGCCACCGCTTGTCGCACGGCATCGAGCCGATCCCGCAACCTACCGACGACTGCTACCGCACGTTCCGGCACCCCGGCGGATTCGGCGACGCGCTCGATGTCGGCAAGAATATCGGCGATGCAACCCGGTTCGAGCGAAACGACGGGCGGCTCCGTCGGCAGGGCGCGGGCGGCGCGCAACACCTCGGGCAGGGCAATCGAGCAGACCTCGCAGAGCGCCTGCGTGACGATCAAGGTCGGTTGTAGTGCCTGCATGCGCGCTGCGTCAAGCGCGTACAGCCCCTCGCCGCGCGCCAGCCGCTCCCGCACGCGGCGATCGGTCTCCCCGCTCGGCAAGCCCGACGGAATCGCTGCACTCGTCAGGATCGGCAGCGCGCAGACGGAGGGCGGCCAATCGCACTCGTGCGAAATGCCGACGAGCGCGTCACCGAGGCCGAGCGCGCAGAGGATCTCCGTTGCGCTGGGAAGCAGGGAAACGATGCGTGGACGTGCGGCAACCATTGGCAAGTCCTCTCGGATGTACGATGCCGCAGCGGACGATGGCGACGATGTACGGACACCATCGTACCACAGCGGCATATTACCCCACTCCCTTCGGGACACAGTCCGTCGCGGGCTGTGTGGTCGGGTCGGTAATGAAGGTCGTCATCACCTTGAGGCCGCAGTCACCGCCGTTGCCGAGGATCGAGTGACCGATGCCGGGGAACGTGACGAGAAAGCCTTTGGTCAGCGTCCCGGCGATCTGCTTGCCATAATCGGGCGGCGTTGCGGGGTCATTGTCGCTGGAAAGCACGAGTGCGGGTACGTTGCTTGTCACGGGCTGCGTTTCAACCGGATTGATCGGTGAAACGGGCCACTGGGCGCAGACATCGAAGAACACACGGCTATTGGCGGTGAAGATCGCCTGCAACTCGGGCGGCAATGTTTTTGCGAGCGCGGCGGCGCGTTCCCGGCTGTTGAACGGCACTTCCTCGGAGCAAAGGATCGAATAATACGTGCCGACATTGATGTCCGGCCCGGTGATTCCAACCGCCTGGATGAGCAGATTGAGGATTGCCGTATCGCCCCGCCGCACTTGCGCGATCAATCGTGGGATGAGGCTCGTCGCGGTCTTGTCGTAGAACATTTGTGAGATCAATGCGGTCAAGGTGTAGCCGTCCACAACGACCGGGACGGTCGTGCCG
>JBBSFO010000861.1:0-2055 GCA_038238655.1 Thermomicrobiales bacterium
GGGGTACAACGATACTCCCTGAACCTTCGGTTGCATCACGAGATAGGCGGGCACGAAACTGTAGAAGGCCATCGCCGCGTCGTCCACGATCAGTTTCTGCGCTTGCTGGTAGAGTTCTTTGCGCTGTGCCTGATCGCTCGCCGCACGGGCCTTCTCCAGCAAGTCATCCACCTGCGGAACGGAATAGCCGCCGTAATTGAGGCCGCCGCCGGTATGGAAGATGTTGTAGAGATTGCCGTCCGGGTCGGGGCGGCCGCTCCAGCCGAAGATGAGCATCTGGAAGTCGCCACTGTTCTGATCCGTCGAGGTCTTCGTCCGCTCCTGCTGCACGATGGTCATCGTGATCCCGGCTTTCGCCAGTTGATCCTTGAGTAGTTGCGCGAGTTGCGTCGTCGTCGGTGAGCCGGAACTGATTTTCAGATCGAAGGCGAAGCCGTCCGGCTTGCCACCCGCCTTCAGATACTCCTTTGCTTTGGCGATATTCGCCCCATACGGTTTGTAGTTCGCGTCAAAAGCCCAACTTGAGGGCGGGATCGCGCCTTGCGCGACCGTGTTGACGCCGAAATAGACTGTCTTGTTGATCTGGTCGCGATCCAGCATCTCCGCGACCGCCTGCCGCAGTTCCTTCTTGTTGAACGGCTCCTTGGTGGCATTGAACCCGAGGGCGTTGAACCCGAGGCCCGCCACGTCCTTGATGACCAGTTCGCTGCCGGACTTGACGCCCGCGACATCCTTCGCCGCGATCGAATAGGAGATATCCAGATCGCCTGTCTTGAGGTTCGCCAAGAGCACCGTCGCGTCGGTGATCGGGCGGTAGGTCAGTTTGTCCACATACGGTAGTTGGCTACCCGCCGCGTCCTTTTTCCAGTAGTTCGGGTTGCGCTCGAAGGAGATATGGTCGTCCTTCACCGCTTCGACGAACTTGAACGGCCCGCTGCCCGCGCCGATTGGCTTGAGGGCGAGGGCATCGGGGCCAAGCGCCTGGATCACCTTCGGCGAGAGGATCATCCCGGCGCGGTCGGCCAGCGTCGGCAAAAGGGGCGAGAAGCCTGCTTTGAGGTTGAACTTGACGGTGTACGGGTCCATCACCTCGACAGACGTGATCGTGTCAATCTCGGCTTTGCGCCGACTCATCTTGTCGGTCAGGTAGCGGTCAATGTTGAACTTAACGGCGTCGGCGTTCAGGTCTGTCCCGTCGTGGAACTTCACGCCCTGGCGGATGTGGAAAATGTAGGTCTTCGGATCGGGTGTTTCCCATTTCTCCGCCAGCGCGGGGATGATCTGGAGATTGGTGTCGAATGCGACGAGTGTGTCGTAGACGTTGTAGTAGACCTCGCGGTCCGCATATGCGCCGGATGTGAGCGGATCGAAGGTGAGGATGTCGCCGTCCAACCCCGCCTTCAGCGTGCCGCCCTTCTTGATCGCACCGCCCGCCGCCGGGGCGGACGTTGCCGCCGCAGCTGTTGGCGCGCCGCCCGCCACGCTGCTCGCGGCTCCCGGCGGTTGCGTCGCCGCACTCGCCGGTTTGGTCGCAGCGGGCGCAGCGGTATTCGTCGCGGCAGTGCTACTCCCGCCGCACGCGGCCAGCAATGCACCGAGCGCGCCCGACGCCCCCACCACCGCAGCGCCGCGCAAAACGGCGCGGCGACTGAGCCGTACATCCATCGGTCGGTCAGAATCCGTACCTGTGCTCATATTCTCCCCCATACCCGCATACGATTATGGACGCCTGAGAGCATCAAATCGTTTGGCCACCACCATCGAGCGGCTCACTTTGTCGTCCGTTGCGCTAAAGTATACACCGAGAATCGCTTCAGTATACGAGCAAACGGGCGGATTGGGATGGATTTCCTGTTGCGTTTGCACAAGAATAGGCAGAATTGATGCTTTCATCTGCCATGATCGGATGAATGAGAAAGAGCGCAGAACACGAGTCATCCCGGAGTTTGAGGACTGACTGACACAACAAAACCTCCTGCGGTAGGATCGGATTGTCTGATTCGATACTACCCAGGAGGTTTTGGTATGTCCGATGATGCCCGACTCGAGGCGGGA
>JBBSFO010000862.1:0-2048 GCA_038238655.1 Thermomicrobiales bacterium
GCAGGAAGAAGATGGTGAGGGACCAGGAGCGTAGCCGACACGAACGTTTACCTTTTCGGAGCGTTGGGCAAAAATAGCCATGATGGGGATACTGTCGCGGCGATATACGTTGGTTCTTGTGCTCGTGCTCTGTACTGCGTGTGGCGGACACCGAGCGCCTACTCCCTCGGTCGGAACAAGCGATCCCCTGATGGCATTGGCGACGCCGACGAGCGCATCGCCCCAAGGAACGGGAAGTTCCACGCCACCGCCGGCAACCGAGACTGCTCCGGCTGGGTGCACGCGTAGCGAGGCCGCACAAACGGTCGAACGGTTTATCGCCGCATTCAATCAAGGGGACCAAGGGCAACTCGACCATTTCTTCGGGGCGCGCTTCATGTGGTACTCAGTGGTCGAGGGGGACGTACAAAACGGCGGTCGGGGCTTCATCGCCTACGGCCCGAAGGAGAATGGCGTGGTTGCCGCGCCGCCCCCTGCGGGCAGCGCCGTCGTTGTCGGGACACGCGAGAGCCTACTCCCCTATTTCGCGGCCCGTCATACGCACGGCGAACGGCTCGCCCTTCGGAGCTTCGATGGTCGCTATGAGGCGCTGCGGAACATCTACAACTTCGGCTATCGCCTGACCCGGGAAGCGGACGACATCCCGCCGGGTCTCGGCGGACCCAATCACCTTGCCGACGGAAAAGGAGCGATAGATTGTTCAGATCAAACGATCATGGTATGGACGACGACCCAAGGCGATGCTAATCGTCAATAGCTGTCGTGTGGCTACAACGAGGGATGTATCGTCGGTCGCGAGGAAGGTTCGGCTTCCTTACGCTTCGATGATCAGAGCAGCTTCGACGCTGTCGTCTGGGCGAAATAGATCATCGCGTCGAACGCGCTCGGCAATGAGTCGGCGCTGAAGTATTCTTCCGGCTTCCCATAGGTGTACACCGCGCCGATCGTCCGGTACGGGTGCGGGCCGCGCACCCACACCTCCGCCGGGCTGTCGCCCTCGCTCTGTCGCAGATCGATCACCAGGCGCGGCTCACCCGCCCGCTGCCACGCCGCTTCGTAACTATCGGACGGCGGCGCGGGCACCCTTTGCGGGCCGACCGGGTAGTAGCGCTGATTCAGGGCATCGTATCCGGCCGCATTGAAGAGACCCATGCCGAACTCGAATCCGAAGACCCGCAGGTCTTCACTGTATCGCTCCCGCAGATAGGAGCCCATACTCCGGAAGGTGGACGACTTGGTCGTGCCGACATGGGCGTTGTGCGCCCAGAGGACGATCTTCGCGCCCGCTCCGCCCTGCTCCAGCAGCCACGCCGCGTTCTCCGCCATATACCGATCCCGTGGCTCCGCATTCATGCCGGCCGCGAGGTCCTCCGCTTGCATGACGATCCGCGCCACCCGCAGCCCTTGCGCGTACGCCTGCGGCGAGGATGCCTGCGCGTAGGCCGCCTTGTGCGCGGCGAGGTCGGCGTAGACCACCCCGATATTCGCGCGACACTGCGCCTGCACATCCGCGTCCGCTTTGGCATAGGCCCCCGGTGCGTTCTGATACGCGCGGAACGGCTCGTACAGCGCCGTGGCGCGGTCTGCGGCGGCGGGATCTACCGTGCGCAGATAGGCGATCACGTCATCCATCGCCACATGCGGATACTGCATATCGAAGCCGAGGAAACTGACGGCGGGGGCGCTGCCGCGCTGGTCGTTGTACGCCCGCATCCAGCGGATCAGATCGAGCACTTCCTGCGTATCCTCGATCGAGAAGTTCACCTGCTTGAAGAGCGCCGCAGGGTCACCTGTTGCCCCATGTACGTAGTCGTTGATGCGGTTTGCCTCGGGTAAGTCCGCTTCCATCGCGAAGAGGGTGAAGCCCATCTGGGTGATGAGGAAGCGCAGCAGGCGGTGCTTCATCTCGAAGAACTCGTGGGTGCCGTGCGTGTCCTCTCCAAGCGCGACGATCCGGGCGTCGCCGATGATCTTCTGGAAGGGTGCGAGATCGGCGACATCGGCAGTTGGATCAGTTGTCGCGAATGCGGCGGCATTCGCATACAGCC
>JBBSFO010000863.1:0-2033 GCA_038238655.1 Thermomicrobiales bacterium
CGGAGTTGATCGGTGCGCGTTTCGCCGCGCAGCGCGGCGACAGCGGCACGCTCCCCCTGGGAGATCGGTATGTTATCTTGATCGCGTAACGCGAATCGCGCGCCAAAGGTATCGGGCGGCGGAAGTGGCTCGTCGCCAAGCCCGAGTACCCGCGCGGCTGCCGCATTGCTACGTACAATTTTCCGCTCGGCATTGGTGAGGATCAACCCCTCCGTGAGCGCGCCGAAGACCGCTTCCAACTGACTGGCACGCTCCGCCGCCGCCAGTGCGAGCGCAGCGACCTGCTGCTGCGCCTCGACTTCCTTTGTGACATCCGCCGCGATATAGAGCACATGATGCGCGGTCGGATCGCTCGTGGTGAGGGGGATCATCATTTCGTTCCAGAAGGTCGTGCCGCGCGTCGGGTGCATGTACTGCGTCGCGAACGTCTCGATCGGTTCGCCTGTGTGCCCAACTGCCCGCAACTGGCCGATGAAGCCATTTTCCGTGGTGTGCGGAAGAACAGCCGTGACCGGGTGGTCATTGACGCCGCGGCTGCGATACGGCTCCGGCGTGCTCGCGACGAACGCGGGGTTCGCCGCGCGGAAGAGCATCGCGTCGGTGTTCACGACCGCGATGCTGGTCGGGACGGTGTCGAAGATCGCTTGCGCGAACTGGCGGCGCTCCTCACCGAGCAGGGTCAGTGCCTCGCGCTCCCGCTCCCCACGTACCCGCTCGGTGACGTCCGCAAATGTCACGAGCGTTGCGCGCGACTCGTCGTCGAGGACAAGCGGCTTCATCGTCCAGTCGTAGTACCGCCCCTCTGGGACGCGTGCGGCGTAGCCGGTGACGCTGAATGTCCGATCTTCAGCGACCGCACCACGCAGCTGCCGCACAAACTCGCTCGCCTCAAAGTCCGGAAGGGCATCCGTGAGCGTCGTACCGGCCGCAAAGGGCGCGCCTACCAGTTCGCCGATATACGATTCGAAGACCTCGTTTGCACTCGCGACCATTAAGTCGTCCGGCCGCACGACACCGATAGCGACGGGGGCGGTATCAAGGACTAACTGCGTGTACCGTTGCTCCCGCTCGATGGTGCGGAGCAGTCGCTCGCGTTCTTGCTCCTGACTCAGCCGGTCGGTGATGTCGCGAGTCACGCTGACCGCGCCGATGATCCGGCCATGTGCGTCGCGCATCGGGCTAGCGACCGCACTCACGATGTGGGGGCCGTCCGGCGCGTCCGGGATCGCAATG
This sequence comes from Thermomicrobiales bacterium, assembly GCA_038238655.1. Classification (GTDB taxonomy): domain Bacteria; phylum Chloroflexota; class Chloroflexia; order Thermomicrobiales; family JALYUS01; genus JALYUS01. The sequence goes on from JBBSFO010000863.1 coordinate 1,234, forward strand.
TCCTGCTGCGCGGATTCCTCTCCGGCGAGCGTCCGCTCCAACAGCGCGTATTCATCTGTGGCGGGCGTGCCGTCCGCCCGCCGGTGGGTGATTTTCGCCAGAGCATCTGGGCGGTCCGCCGCGCCGAGCATCGCGATTGCCGCATGGTTGACATCGGTTGCGTGGGCCGCCGTATCTACGACCATCACCGCGTCGCTCATGCTTTCCAGGATCGCCGCGAACTTCGCCTGTGCCCGCTCCGCCTCCTCCTGTGCGCGGCTTTGCCACTCCACGAGTCCGATGATGACCAGCATCGTCACGATGAAGACGACGGCCCGCTCGAAACTTTCATACCGGGAGAAGACCAGAAAGACCGCGAGCATGGATGTCGCCGTCGCGAACAGCGCCGGTCCGAAGCCGATCAACAGCGCGACGAGCGTGATTGCCGCGATATAGATTGTACCGGGATTCTCAATCGTAATCCGGTTGGAGAAGAACCAATCGGTATTGATGAGACCGATCAACCCCGTCGTCGTCAGCACAACAACGAGCGCGGCCCCGTATCGCAGAGCGGGAGGCCACACAAGAATTGCCCGCTCGAACCGCGAACGAGATCGTGAGGTAATCATTGATCCCTGCCTTCGTCGGGTATGGTGAAACGATGAATCATCGATGCATGCCGTATCGCAAATGAAGCGTTGGGAAGAGAATAGCGTACACGTACGATCCAGTCCCACGCGCTGTCAATGAACGCCCGCAACGGACGATCGTGCATTTTCAACAATTTTCTCCAATACGCGAACATACGGGGCTGGCATAAC
>JBBSFO010000864.1:0-2032 GCA_038238655.1 Thermomicrobiales bacterium
CGCGAGTTGGCGTTGCGCGGGGAGAATGTCATGTTCCGCGACCAACGCCGCGCTCCCGCCTGAATCGCGTAAGGTTTGCCACGCCTGCCTGCTTGCCGTCCCGCCACCGATAGAGAAGGCGGCGGAGGGTGTCGCAGGGACTTGCTCGGGGCCGCCGTGCGTCAACGCGTGAGCATAGGGCGCGGAGTTCGCGGGTTCGGCGACGATCATGCGTGGCAGATGCGCGATGATGCCTGCCTGCTGCATCCGCTGAAAGCCGCGCCAGATGCCGGCGAGATTGTCCCCGTACGACGTCGGCACGACGATTGCCGCCGGTGCGTCGCCGAGATCGCGGACGATCTCGTAGGCAATCGTCGTATACCCCTCGACACCGTACGGGTTCGACCCGACCGGCGGATCGGTGACATTGGTGCCCGGAAACCATCCATAGCACTCGATGCCGAGCGCGGCGAGGGCGCGCCGGTTTGCGCCGCCTTCGAGACGACAAAGGAGCGCGCCGTACGCGCCCATGAAGGTCTGCATCGTGCTCGGTACGTCCGTGCCGGTGAACATCACGCAGTGCATACCGGCGCGGGCGGCGTAGGCCGCGAGCGATGCGCCTGCATTGCCTGTGGACGCCCCGACAACAGTGCGATGGCCGTGCTCTTTCGCCACCGAAACGGCGACGGTCATCGCGCGATCCTTATGGCTCCACGTCGGATTGCGCGATTCGTCCTTGAGGACAAGTGACCCACCATTGGACGGGATCGTGACGAGCGGTGTATTCCCTTCGCTGATGCTGACCGGCTCCGTATCGCCATCTACCGGTAGGAGCGTCTGAAAGTCCCACAGTCCACGACGTTTGGCGAAGGCCGCTTCGAACGCCACGCGTGTGAATGTTTCATCGGGATAGACGGGCACGAGGTTGCTATGCTTCTTGTTCGCGCGTGTCTCCGGATCGCCGAAGGCGAGTAAGCGTACATCGTCACGTGGGTACGCCTTCCCGGTCTCGGGGCTAACGAGATGCAATGGCATGGGCATCGCACACTCCTGTTGGGTAGCGCGGGTTGGAAAGCCCGCGCTACCGTGTTCGTTGCTGCATTACCGATTGGAGATCATCGAGCAGGATGGTGCCGCTTATCAACGCGACGGGGATGATGCGCCAGTTGGTCCGCAACGCACGGCCCAGTTCGCCCCGGAGCAGCGCCGAGGCGGCGCGCGTCATGCCGCAGCCAGGGCACGGGCGGCGGATAATCGCGCTAATGAGACACAACTGTGGCCCGCGCGCCAGGCGATCCGGACCGATGAGCGCGAGCGCCGTGCCGAGAACGAACGCGCCGCACAGTCGCCCGCGCGGGGAAGCGCCGGAAAGCGCCTCCCCGGCAAGCGTCGCCACTCGCCCACTACGGGCGGAGCGGGCGGCCCTGGGCATCCGGCAGTTTCTTCGTGGCGATCAGGACGATGTCAATGATGGACCAGATGCCGCAGCCGCCAAGTGTAAGCAATTTGAGGACGCCGAGGCCGGTATAGCCGAGATAAAAGCGATCCACACCGAGGCTTCCCAGCAGGATGCTCAAGACGAGTGTCGTCGTGAACTCCTTGTCTGACCATCCACCGTAGGGATCGCCATACGGGTTCGGCTGTTGACCATAGGGATCCTGCCCGTAGGGTGGCTGGCCGCCATACGGTGGCTGGCCGTACGGCGGTTGGCCATAGGGCGGTTGATCGCTCGGTGGCTGGCCGTACGGAGGCTGTCCATATGGAGGCTGCTGGTTCGGATCGCCCGGCGGCTGGGAATAACTCATGACATACTCCTTCGCTTCCTGGAAACTATTCATTGCGGCAACCCGACACGCTCCTCGTTCCGTCCCCACGGAACGTTGCCTGTGCGTGACGATGGGATTGACACGCCGCGAGTATAGTCGCTGTCGTCGTTCGCACGCAACGGTATGGGGGAAGCGTCTCATAGGTGATCGGTTGCCGAGGGAGGAAAAGGAGCCATACTTTCCCGCACTGGCTGACACCCATTGCAGAAAAGAGGCTCCTATGGAAC
>JBBSFO010000865.1:0-2024 GCA_038238655.1 Thermomicrobiales bacterium
TCACCACGAAGATCGGTACAATCACGTTGTCGTTCATCGGCTATCCCTCCAGAGGTGGGTCGTCTAAGCAACCCCATTCTCCGGTATTTGGCCGATGAGCGGCGACTAGCAATCACGGTGAATCGTTTGTGACGTGTCTCGGTGTGATTGTCGTTCTTGGGCAACCTGCTATAATCAAAAACATGGCAAGGGAAATCGGAAGCGAAGCATTAATAGGTTGTGCCCCTAAACTTCTGTAAATAGCGGTGGCGCTGGTCAAAGCGGCCACCGTCCTCCACGATAGTGCTGCTGAACTCACTATTGTCAGGAGGAAGACGATGGCTACGAGTAATGGTACGGGCGTGGATGCGGCGATGCAAGCGGCGCTCGTGGACGATCCCGACTTTTTGCGTGATCTCGTCGCGCACGTCGTGCAGGAGATTCTGGACGCAGAGATGACGGCGCATCTCGGCGCGACGCCCTACGAACGGACGGAGAGCCGGACGGGGCAGCGCAATGGGTACAAGCCGCGCCAGTTACACACAAGGGTCGGCACCTTGACGCTCATGGTGCCACAGGATCGGGCGGGCACGTTCTCGACGCAGCTGTTCGCGCGCTATCAACGGACGGAGAAAGCGCTGGTGCTCAGTTTGATGGAGATGTATCTGCAAGGCGTCTCGACGCGGAAAGTGCGAGCAATCACCGAAGCGTTGTGCGGGACGAGTTTCTCGAAGAGCCAGGTGTCGCGATTGGCGAGCACGCTCGATGCCGACCTCGCGGCGTGGCGCAGCCGGTCGCTCGCAGATCATCGCTATTTCTATCTGACGGTGGATGCGCGCTACGAATATATTCGCAGCGACGGGCAGGTCAGCAGTCACGGTGTGCTGATGGTCAGTGGGGTGCGCGACGACGGGAAACGCACGGTGCTCGCGGTGGAGGTGGCGGACACCGAGAGTGCCGCAACGTATCAGGCAGCCTTTCGTGATTTGAAAGCGCGCGGGTTGACCGGCGTGCGGCTGGTGACGAGCGACGATCATGCCGGATTGCGTGCGGCGATTGATCGCTATTTCCAAGGGGCGAGTTGGCAACGCTGTCAGGTGCATTACCAGCGAAATCTGCTGGGCATGGTCGGGGCGAGCAAGCGCAAGGAACTGGCCGACGATCTGCGGCAACTCTTTACGGCAACGACCCCGGCACAGGCGCGGGCCATCGCCAACCAGATCGCCGACCGCTGGCGCGGGACACATCCGGCGGTTGCGCGATCGCTCGAAGAAGAGAGCGAAGCCTGTTTCGCCTGTCTCGCCTTCCCCCTCGCGCACCAGCAACGCATCCGCACAACGAACGGCATGGAGCGACTGAATCAGGAACTGAAACGCCGCACGCGGGTGATTCGGATTTTCCCGAACCGGGATGCCTGTGTACGGCTGGTGACGGCGCTCTGTATCGAGCAAAGCGAGGAATGGGAGAGCGGGCGGCAGTATCTCGACATGAGTGAACTGCCGCCGGTCTTTCGACAGGAGGCGCTGATGACCCTCGTCGGATGACAAACGCGCGTGGAGGCTTTTACAGAACTTCGGGGACTTGACCTGCGCGGCCTCGCACGTGCGGGCGATGCATGTTATGCTCCCGGCGGCAAGATACATCCAGGTCACGCGTTCATCCGTATACCACGAGAGACGTTCGTGCTATTCGTCAAGGAGTGTTGAGCATGGCCACGGTAATCGGCGAGCGCGTACTGAAGGAGACGGAAGGGCTATCGCGGACGCACGAGCGTGTCCCGGCCCAGTACGTGGCGGCACCAAACGGTGAGGTCGTTTTTCGACGGTTCGAGCCGAACGGCTCCACGACCGAGACGGACCTCGGGCCGCACGCCGCGTTTTACGCGCGCATCTTCGCTCTGGACGAGCAGATCAAGGCGAAATACGGCAATGGCGACGGTCCGACCAAGGGCGGCCCCGGCCTGCCGGGGCGGCAGCGCGCCGGCCTCGTGATGCTCGAAGTGACCGAGAAATGCAACCTTACCTGCCCGATGTGCTACGCGGGCA
>JBBSFO010000866.1:0-2016 GCA_038238655.1 Thermomicrobiales bacterium
CCCGTCACTGCACCGCTCGTGTCCGCGTCGTCGCCAAAGTTGATGGCGGCGATGACCGCAGCCTCGAATGTTGGATGATGGGTCAACGCCCAGAACGCCGTCTGCATCGTGTGCAGGGCGTACCCAGTGCTGCGGACTTCTGCTTTACTGATGAAGGGGATGGCGCGAACCGCTTGCGCGACCGCCCGTTCCTCGATCACGGCGGCAATCCGCTCCAGAAAATCCGGCTGCTGACCGTTCAGGAGCAACTCGCGTAGCGCGACATTGACCGCAACCGCTGCCCACTGCGCGAGCGGATCTGCGTGTGTTATTGCGGACGAGAGCCGGGTATCGGCAATTAACCGGTCAAGGTCGTAGCAGCGAAAGAGGCCGATGGGGGCGCAACGCATCACGCCCGCGTTGCCGATCCCCTGCCCGCCCGCCTCACGGTACGTTCGCTCGCCCGCTTCCTGCCACGATACGCCCCGGTCGAGATAGAGCAAGGCGCGTCGCGTCGTCGTGCCGATATCCTTCGGGTTCGTATGGAGCCAATCTACGAAGCGACGGGCGATGTCGTCGCCATCCACCGCGCCCATCGCGATGATGCTTTCGGCGATGCACGTCGCCATCTGCGTGTCGTCCGTCACCTCGCCGGGCGCAAGGCGCAGCCAGCCGCCACCGACCATGTCGCGGAGTTGCCCGTATCGCGCCCGGATCTCATCGCGCGACAGGAACTCCAGCGTCGCACCGAGCGCATCCCCACATGCGAGACCGAGCATGCACCCCGCGAACTGTTCCTCAGAAACGGTCTGCCGACTCATGGGGCCTCCGAAGAACTGAGGATTGAGAAAGGAGAGCGCACCGGACGTCTTTTGGACAGGATGCGTTCCTACCGGTCTGACTACTGACTACTGATTACTGACTACTGCGTCTCGTTGACACTGCGGAACCGCTACGGCATCATGCGCACATCGGGCCACCGTATACAGTATACGGTGATTCCGCTCGGCATCGCGACCTAATCTGTGGGAGATCGGTGCGCCGCACGAGCCAGAGACGAGCAAACGCACAGTGTGGGAAGGACGAGAGGGGTTCAGCGCATGGTGACACAGCCACCAGGAACACCGGAGAATAGCGCTGAGGGTGAAACGCGCGTCGCGGCTGATACACCCACGCCGCCGGACGCGCTCCTCGGCGGCAAGTACCGAGTCGAGCGGGTGATTGGCGAGGGCGCGTTCGGACGCGTCTATCTCGCGACGGACACCCGCTTGCGCCGCCCCGTCGCCGTCAAGGAGTTGCTCGCGACGCGCAATGCAACCGACCCGGAACTCTTCCAGAGCTATCTCGATCGCTTCGGGCGCGAGGCGCGGGCCGGCGGCGCGATTACCCACCCGAATGTCGTCACCGTCTATGAACTGGAAATAGACAGCGCCCAAAACACCTATCTGGTTATGGAATATGTGGATGGCATGAACCTCGGCGCGTTGCTCGATCAGGTCGGCGGTTTGCCGGTAGAACGCGTCGTCGCGATCGCCCTGGATATCGCGCGCGGCCTCGAAGTCGTCCACGAGGCGGATGTCGTGCATCGGGACTTGAAGCCCGCGAACATCATGATCTCACGACGGGGCGGCGCGAAAGTGGGCGATTTCGGCATCGCGCAGGTCGGCACAGAAAGCCAGCGCACGCAAGTTGTGGTCGGCCACCCCGGCACACCGCTCTACATGAGCCCCGAGCAGTCGAGCGGCTTCGGCTACATAGACGGCCGTTCAGACCTGTATAGCCTCGGCCTCGTCATCTACGAGATGCTCGTCGGCGAGGCGTACGCACGCCACCGCGTGCCCCTTGCGCAGGCACGGCCCGAAACACCGCCCGCGCTCGTCACCATCGTCGACAAATTGGTCGAGAAAGACGCCGATCAACGTTATCAGAGCGCGGCCGATCTGATCGCCGATCTGTCGAAACTCTCGGTCGCACCCCAGCGCCCGACCGCGACCAATGCCTCTATCTTGCCCGGTGGCGCACCGGGATACTACCCGC
>JBBSFO010000867.1:0-2012 GCA_038238655.1 Thermomicrobiales bacterium
GAGCGGTAGTGGTATCATCAGTTCCATAGGAGCCTCTTTTCTGCAATGGGTGTCAGCCAGTGCGGGAAAGTATGGCTCCTTTTCCTCCCTCGGCAACCGATCACCTATGAGACGCTTCCGCCAGTTGGCGTCGCGCCCGAAGGTATCGGTTCCACGCCTACACGCATCGCCCGCCGTCATTCCCAGCCCTGGCGTGTCCGCCCACCAGTCATCTCGAACGGGCCGACCGGCCAGCGGAAGCAATCCTTAACCAGTGTATCAACCTGTTCCGGCGTCGCGATACCCTCCGCGACGATTTGCCGCGCCTCCCGGACAATGACCATCAGAATCCGGTTCGCCACAAAACCCCAATGCCGCGTGTCGTCGTTGATCACTGCGGGGTTCTTGCCGCAGCGGGCGGCGACCGCGACGACCGCATCTCGCGTCGCCTCGCTCGTTTCTTTATGGACAGCGATCTCCGCCAACTTCATCACAGGCACAGGCGATGCCCAGTGCCAGCCGATCACCTGCGCGGGCCGGTCGGTGGCATAGGCAAGCCCGGTGATCGGGAAGCCGGAGGTATTCGAGGCGAGAATCGCGTGCGCGGGCGCGAGTGTGTCGAGTTGCCGAAAGAGTCGTACTTTCAGGCCGAGGTCTTCCGGTACCGCCTCGACGACGAGGTCCACACCCGCGCAGGCGGCGGCGAGGTCGGTGAAGGTGGCGAGGTGTTCGAGCGCCGCCGCCATCTGCTCCGGCGTCGTTTTGCCGAGTTCGATGCCACGCCGCAGGCCGTATTTGCCGTGCTCGATCCGCTCCAATGCCGTGGTGAGCGCCTCCGCACGGACATCATAGAGATGCACGTCGTAGCCGCCCGCCGTCAGCACTTGCGCGATTCCCGCGCCCATCACGCCCGCGCCGATCATCGCCACCGTCTTGATTTCCACGCCTACCCTCCTTTTTGCCGCGATTGATGGGTAACGAGAGACAGTATAGCGGGAGGAACCGCCAGAAATCGAAATGTCGTTGCACTGGCGGGCAACCCGTTGCGCATGGAGCGCCCTCGCTGGCATGATGGATGACACAGCACGGCATCGTCGGGAGCAAGTTTTTTATAGGCGTGGGTGCACGCAAAGACAAGGGGAGGGATCGGGATGAAGATCGTCATTGGCGCGGAGCGACCGAACCGGATGTTCAATCCGCTGGTAACGGAGTTCCCGGACATTGAGTTCGCCACGCCGACCAACGCGGAAGAAGAGCGGGCAGCGATGCGCGACGCCGACGCCTACCTCGGCCGGATCGGCGCGGAGAGCTTCGAGGCGGCGGGGCCGTCGCTCAAGTGGGTGCATTCGAGCGGCGCGGGGATCGAGACGATGGCGGCGATCCGCGATCTCGTGGACAGCGATGTCACCGTGACGAACATGCGCGGCGCGCACGGTCGCTGCATCGCCGAACATGCCTTCGCGATGCTCCTCAGCCTGACACGCCAGCTCGTGCCGCTGATGGAGAATCAGCGGCAGCACAAATGGGACGCCAATCGCGGCACCATGCGCGAACTGACCGGCACCACGATGGTCGTCCTCGGCATGGGAACGATCGGCAGCACGATCGCGCGACGCGGCGCGGCCTTCGAGATGCGCGTGATCGGCGTGGACATGCAGCCCGTCGAGTCGCCGCCCGGTGTCGAGGCCGTCTGGCCGCTCGAACGGCTCGATGAAGCGCTCGGCATCGCCGATGTCGTCGTCGTCGCGACGCCGCAGACACACCTGACGCGCGGGCTGATGGACGCCCGGCGCATCAACCTCATCAAGCGGGACGCCTTTTTGATCGTCATCTCGCGCGGCAAGATCATTGACGAAGCGGCGCTGATCGTCTCACTCACGGAAGGCCGACTCGCAGGCGCGGGCTTGGACGTGACCTACACCGAACCCTTGCCGCCAGACGATCCGCTTTGGGACGCGCCGAACCTGATTCTCACGCCGCACTGCTCCGCCGCCTCTCGACAGACGCAGGAACGCGCCCTCGCCATCGCGCGC
>JBBSFO010000868.1:0-2012 GCA_038238655.1 Thermomicrobiales bacterium
CAAGCCCCTGATGCCGCCGTCGCACGCCGCGAGGTAGTCCACACCGCTTGCGGGGAGCGATTGGCGGTCATATTCGTGCGGCCCGGCCCGCACGTTCAGCATCAGGGCGGCGTCGCGCACTGTGCGCGTCATCGGGCCGAGATGCGCGACATCAAGCCCGATCGTCGGCGATGGGATGCGGCCATACTGGGGCTTCAGGCCGAAGATGCCGCAGAAACTGGCGGGCGTGCGGATCGAGCAGACGCCATCGCTGCCCGTCGCAATCGGTGCCATCCCCGCTGCGACGGCGACCGCACTCCCGCCCGACGATCCGCCGGGTGTCCGCTCGGTATCCCACGGGTTGACGCATGGAGCGCCGAGGCGGTTGTCCGTCGCGCCCTTCCAGCCGAACTCCGGCGTGTTCGTCTTGCCGACAATGATCGCCCCGGCATCCAAAAGCCGCTCGACAATCGGATGATTCTCGTCCGGCACGAAGTCTTCGTACAAGAGCGAGCCACGCGTCGTGCGGATGCCTTTGGTGTAGGAAAGGTCTTTGACTGCGACGGGGATGCCGTGCAGCGGGCCGAGTGGGTCGCCGCGCAGCACCGTCGCTTCCGCCTCCCGCGCCGCCTGCCGCGCCTGCTCGTCCACTACCGTCAGGTAGGCACGCAGGCGCGGGTTGAGGCGTTCGATCCGCGCGAGTACCGCATCCACCAGTTCAACGGGCGACAACCGCCGGGCGCGAATGGCGGCGGCAAGTTCGGTCGCGGGCATCCAGCAAAGCGCGTCATCGGCCACGGCTTTCTCCTTTGCGACGGTCGAGATCGTTGCGGGCAGTATCGCATAGCGGTGAACCTAACCCCCGACCCCTTCCCGAGGCGGGAAGGGGTGACTCAATTCTACTATCCGGGTATTCTGCTTGGCATCTCGATCTCCCGAAGGATGCGCCCCTTCCCGCCTCGGGAAGGGGCCGGGGGTTAGACCGATCAGAAAGGCAACCATCGTGGACGAGACAAAGACCGGGATCGTCATGGGCCGGAAGGATGTGGAGAAGAAGGAGCGGGCGAAGCAATTCCGGCAGGAGATGACACCCGCAGAGACGGCGCTCTAGCAATGTCTGCGCACGAACAAACTTGATGGCCTCCATTTCCGCCGTCAGCAAGTCATCGGTGGCTTGATCGCGGATTTCTATTGCCACGAGGCCGGTCTGGTCGTCGAGGTGGACGGCGCAGTCCACGACACCCAAGCCGACGCAGACCGGGAGCGCGATCATATCCTGACAGCGCGTGGCCTGCGCGTTTTGCGCCTTACGAACACACAGATTCTTCGGGAGCTGCCCGCCTGCCTGGATGCGATTCGGGTGGCGGCCTACCCCCCGGCCCCCCTCCCGAGACGGGAAGGGGTGACTCGTATGACTTGCTATGGTATTCCCTACAATGCCCGGGACTCATGCAGGAAGGGGTTGACTCAACCTAAATTATCAAGACATGATATATCGCCGTGATCTTACAAAGACTTACTCCCCCTTCCCGCTTCGGGAAGGGGGCCGGGGGGTTAGGCAAAAATGGCCGACCGATTCAACGCCGACAATCTGGGCAGTTTCCTGCGTCCGCAGTATCTGCTCGACGCCCACGCGCGCAAGGCATCGCCGGAGGAACTGCGCGAATTGGAAGACCGCGCGATCATTGATGTGCTGAAGATGCAGGAAGAGGCAGGGATGCCGATCGTCACGGACGGCGAGTTCCGGCGCGAACTCTTCTTCTCGACCGTCGTCGCTGTCGCCAATGGGTACGATCCGTACGGCTACGAGCGGTTCCACCGCGACGAGCAAGGCCACGAGCTGCACTTCGGCACACCGACGCCCGTCGCCAAACTGACGCGCAAGGCGAGCCAGGTGGATGTCGAGTACGCCTTCGCGCAGCGACACACCAACAAGCCGATCAAGGTGACGATGCCCAGCCCCTCGATGATGCGCCGCTACTGGGTCGAGGGCCGCTCCGACAAGGCGTACGCGAGCAAAGACGCCTACATGG
>JBBSFO010000869.1:0-2011 GCA_038238655.1 Thermomicrobiales bacterium
GCGTTGTCCATCGCGCCGTAATGCCACGAGTCCACATGGCCGCTGAGGAGGACAAAGCGATCCTCCGCACCACGAATCTCGGCAGTCAGCGTCGGGATCGGCCGCCACCCGGTCTCGACCTCGGTTTGCAGCCGCACCGTCACCGGCCCGCGCGCCACGAGTTCCTTCAATACGTCTCCATCCTCGCGTCGCACGGAGACGGCGACGAGTTGCGGCAGGGCGGATGCGGTTTCGGGCGTCGGCGTGCCCCAGACAGGCGAGATAATCATCTCGTGCAGCCCTTCGGGGTTGACGCAGATCAGTCCTGCTGCCCCGGCCTGGTGGGCGGCGTGCGCGACCGCAGGCATTGCCAACCCATCCGCCATGACAATCGCGCCACGCACCTCTCTGCCCGCATAGTCTGCTGCCGTTGTTCCCTTGCCAACGGAAACGAGTGGCGCGGTCAGCCCTCCCGATCCTGTCGCGAGCGAGAAGGAGTGCGTGATGCAGGGTAGCGCACGGTCGCGCAACGAGGCGATGGTCAGCGACGCCGACCCCGGCAGGCTGACATAGGCATCAATCGCGTACTGCTCGACGACCATCCCACACGAGCGGCACTGTTCGGCGAGGTACGCGAACGCCTCTGCCTCATCCGCGCTCCCGGAAAGGCGCACGCCCTTCGCGATCTCCGCGTTGTACCGGGTCAGATTGTCGAGTGAAACCGCATCACGTAGCGTTTGTTCGGTCGTATCCATACCTATCGCTCCCTTCCACCACGTTAGGACTGAGGCCTGATACTTTTTCACGATAGCGATGGCGTGTTCGGTTCGTAGGGGCGATCACGACATCACATTCGTGAAAGAGTATGAGTATACAGGTAACGCGCATGAAGTAGCGCAGATTTCCAGCCTGCGAGAGCGGACGCAGGCTGGAAATCTGCGCTACCTCACTCAGTCCTCAGTCCTCAGTCCTTCGGGAAGCGCGGGTGAAGAGGACGCCGCCGTATCGCTCTTGATCGGTGATGACGAGACGGACATCGCGGTAGAGGGCGTTCGTTTCCGTGACAGTGGGAAAGAGGAGGCCGGAACTGCCGTGCAGGGCGCGCTGGACGGTGCGGCCCGCCGCTGTCCGGCCCGCGAGCAAACTCATGCAGACGAAGCAGCCATCCGGTTTGAGGACACGGCGTACCTCGGCGAGCGCCTGCGTTTGCTGGCCCATTTCGTTGAAGGTCCCGCCGTTGACAACGCCGTCCACGCTCCCGTCGGGCAGCGGAATCGCCTGTGCCCGCGCCCGCACGAGATCAATCGTCGCGTATCCCTTCCGCGCCACCAATTCCCCCGCCCGTTGGAGCATCGGCAGGGAGATGTCGAGAGCGATGATCGTGCCCATCGCGGCACTCTGCCGCAGGCGATTGGCGATGTTGCGCGCGTACAGCCCGTGTGACGTGCCGACATCCACGAACAGACCGCCGCGCTCCGGTCGCAGCCAGCGGTTGATGATACCGATTTCCCTGTTCACCGAAAACGGTTCGCCCGCGAGCAGCGAAAGCGAGCGCACCCGCCAGACCTGCTCGTAGAAATTGGCGGTCGGCCAGACCATGTTGGAGCGTTGCGCCGTCGAAAGTGCGAGATGTTCCGGCAGCAGATCGAGAATGCCGTCATGGATCGGGTAGCAGCCGCCATCCGTCGCGCACGCCGTCCCCGTGACGATTTCGCCGCGCCGCTGTGTGCGCGTCTCCGTCAGCGACAGCGGCGATCCATTCGGCGCGTCCGGCGCGCGCAGTAGTGCGAGGGTGGCAGGGTGCATGGGACCTCCGAGTAACGAGTAACGAGTAATGAGTGGTGGAGATGAACGCAGAAGCCGCGTTATTGTATCTTGTGTCGACGATCGCTCGAACACTGTTCCGCGCCGCCGCGTTTCACTCGTTACTCGTTACTCGCTACTTGTTACTACCAGGCGATGCTCCCCGTCGCGAAGACGTGCTCGTAGGCGGGGGCGGTGGCGGCGAGGGCGGCGAGGGCGTCCGGCGAGA
>JBBSFO010000870.1:0-2008 GCA_038238655.1 Thermomicrobiales bacterium
CGCATCGGAACCCGACGCGATCCTCACCCCCTGCGTGACGAGTCGCCCAATATTCTCCATGCGCGTCTGCTGGTTCGCGATAAACCCCTCGTACTGCGGTGTGCGCGGGATATCGCCCCGGCGCACGCGTTCGAGCATCCGGTAACCGACACTCGTCGTGGGCACGACATAGATGCCGCGTTCCGCGATCTGCGCGACGATCTCCGGCTCGTACTTGATGCCCGGCGCTTCCTCGACCATGAACGAGCAGTGCTCGATCGTGTCCACATGGGCCATCGTCGCATTGAGGACGCCGGGCGTGCCGTGGCAGTGGGCAGAGACGCGCTTGTTGAGGCGGTGTGCGTCGTTGACGAGCGTCATCATCTCTTCCTGCGAGAATTGCTCGCGGCGCGGGTTCGTGCCGGGCGTGATGCCGCCGCCCGTCGCCATCACCTTGATAAAGTCCGCGCCCGCCTTCACCTGCGCGCGCACCGCCCGCTTGATTTCCGTTTCTCCGTCCACCTCGACGCCGAAAAAGTAGCAATGCCCGCCCGTGCTTGTGAGGACCGCGCCGGAGGCCCAGATGCGCGGTGACTCGATCATCCCCATCTCCTGCGCCTTGCGGACGGCGAAGACGATGTTGTTTTTCGTGCCGCAATCGCGGAGGGTCGTCACACCCGCTGTAATCGCCTCCCTCGCGTGCTGGATCGCGAGCGCCATGAAAAGCTCGTCCGACATGCTGAAGTAATCCGCGAGCAGATTTGGGCCAGTGGAGAGGGTCAGGTGGCAGTGGCAGTTGATCAGCCCCGGCATCAGCGTCACATCACCGAGGGCGATCATCGTGCTAGGTGCATCTACGGTCGGCAGGTCGGCCTGGTTGCCAACCGTCGTGATCGTATCACCCTCGTACTGCACAAATGCGCGATGGCGGATGCCCTGTCCATCGGCGGCCCACAGACGATCTGCGGTAACGGTTTTCGGTGCCATCGGCGTACCCTCCCCACTGACTCATTCAGCCCGACGTATGCGATGCGCGCAGTATAGCAGTGAGTAACGAGACGTTGGCTCCAACCGCTCGTTACTCGTTACTCGCTGCTCGTTATTTCGATGAATTCCGCGCCGACATCATCCGTGCTGACGGAGAGAATGGCGACGGAGGGGGATTCGTCGCGCGCGTGGGCGATGGCGCCGGGGTTGAGGAAGAGCGTCGGCCCAACGCGACGCAGGAACCGCCGGTGCGAGTGGCCGAAGATCAAAACGTCCGCGTCGGGGAAACGGCGCCGATTGCGCGCGACTAATTGCTCGTTAAAGGCGTCGCGCGTGCCCGGCGCCGGTTCACGCCGGATGAATCCTTGTCGTTTATCCCAGAGCCATTGATGCGGTCGTCCGTGACCGTGGGTGAGAATGATACGGTATCCCAGCACATCGAGAAAAACTGCGTAGGGCAGATGAGGGCTGGAACGGGAGCGCGAGGCGAGATGCAGGTTGCCACGCACTGCGATCACCGGTGCCACCGCTGCGAGGGAATCGAGCGCGCCCGGCTCATCCACATCGCCCGCATGGAGGATGAGCGAGACCGCCACCGCCGCGAAAATCGCCGGAATCTCCGTCGGGAGCGTGGCGAGTCGGTGGGGAATGTGTGTGTCGGAAAGGATACCGAGTCGGACCACATGCACAGGGCCATTCCGTTGCTCGTCGCCTTCCTTCGTCACGGGCGGCAAGACGGCTTGATCGGAGAGTTCTTCCGCGTCCTCTTGCCCGGCAGCCATGGTCCCCTCACTGGTTGTACCCATTGCAGATCGCCGTCGTCCCCGGATTCGCATAAACAGCACTGGAGTGTTTATCTATTCGGCGATATACTGCCAAACAATGATATCAGTTTCGCTCGTGCAGGCCACATGCGCAATGAGACCTGCGCTGAACTGGCATCATTCTTGCACTCAGTTGGTAGGGTTTTGATGTCAGAAAACTGATTGAGGGGGGGAAGGAGCGGGGGGGGGTGCGAGGAGGGGTGCGGAGGTGCGACTGA
>JBBSFO010000871.1:0-2007 GCA_038238655.1 Thermomicrobiales bacterium
CTACGATCCACGAGATTATGGATTTGCATCGGCTCGGAGATGATCGAGCCAACCGTCATGCGCGGGTTGAGCGAGGCGTACGGGTCCTGGAAGATCATCTGCAAATGGCGGCGCATCTTGCGCATGTGGTTCGCATCGAGCTTCGTCAGGTCGGTGCCCTCGAACTTCACTTCGCCGGAAGTCGGCTTGTAGAGTTGGAGGATCGCACGGCCCGTCGTGCTTTTGCCGCAGCCGGACTCGCCGACGAGGCCGAGCGTCTCGCCCTTCTTGACGGTGAAGGAGACACCGTCCACCGCCTGTACCGCGCCGACCTTGCGCTGCAAAATAATGCCCTGCGTGAGCGGGAAATGCATTACGAGGTCATTGACCTCGAGCAGCGTCTCCCCAACTCCACTCGCGCCGTTCATCGCCGGCTTTGCCTCGGTCGAGGCTATCTGATCCGCCATTATGATACCTTCTCCCCATTGACGATGTTGAACCAGCAGGCGATCTCATGGCCCGGCACGACCTCGCGCAGGAGCGGATTCTGCTGGAAACACTGCTCCTCCGCATAATCGCAGCGCGGCGCGAAGGGGCACATATTCGGCAAGTCAATGAGGTCCGGCGGCAGGCCGCGGATCGGCTTCAACTTGCCCTTTTCCTGATCATCGAGGCGCGGAATCGAGTTCAGCAAGCCGAGCGTGTAGGGATGGCGCGGATTCGCGAACAGTTCGTCGGTGGACGCAGTCTCCACGATGTGCCCCGCGTACATGACGTTCGTGCGATCCGTCATTCCTGCGACCACACCGAGATCGTGGGTGATCATGATGAGGCCGGTGCCGCGATCCTGCTGAATCTTCTTCAGCAATTCGAGGATCTGCGCCTGAATCGTCACGTCGAGCGCCGTTGTTGGCTCATCGGCGATGATCAGGTCCGGGTTGCAGGAAAGCGCCATCGCGATCATCACGCGCTGGCGCATACCGCCGGAGAACTGATGCGGATACTGATTGATCCGCTCTTCGGCGTTCGGGATGCCGACCATTTTGAGGAGTTCGATCGACCGCTCGCGCGCTTCTGCCTTCGACATGCCGAGGTGGAGGATGACCGCCTCGCTGATCTGGCGGTTCACGGTGAGCACGGGGTTGAGGGAGGTCATCGGGTCCTGGAAGATCATCGCGATCCGGTTACCCCGGACATTGCGCACTTCCTCATCGCTCATTTCGAGGATGTTGTCGCCCTGGAAGACGATCTTGCCTTCGACGATCTTGCCGGGCGGCGTCGGGATCAGACGCATCAAGGAGAGCGCCGTGATGGACTTACCGCAGCCGGATTCACCGACGATGCCGAGCGTTTCGCCGGGATTGACGTGAAACGAGACACCATCCACGGCCTTGACGACGCCGTCCTGCGTGAAGAACTGCGTCTTGAGATTTGACACGTCGAGGAGCGGACCCTGTCCGTCCCACGACCCCTTCTTGGTTTTGCTGGCTGGCGCCTTCGCTACTGCCATACCGGTTTACCTCCCCCTTCGAGGGGCGATGGGTAGCCCAACGGCGGCTGACCCTACGACCGTTTCTCCCCGCCAATACACCGATTGCCCGCATACGGCACAAGCCTCACGCGGTGAACCTCCACCTGCATTTCTCACATCAGCACCTGTTTGGGGCGCCGCTTTTGCGGCGATACGGCAGTATACCATCCCGCCCTTTGTGCGTGCAACAACGGCGGCGGCGGCGATCCTATCCAGATAATTACCGGCGCGGATTGTGGAGCTCATCCTCAGTATAGGGCGCGGCGGGGCAAGGAAACAACGACCTTTTAGTATTGTGTCTGTGCAATAAATGTTCTGACTGAAACTGATGCGTTCATGACGTTTCCACAAAACGCGTTGCCCTTCGGAGATCGGTGTGGTATGCTGCGCGGCAACAAGTGAAGAGACTCCGGACACTCATCACGAGCGGTGGAGGGACAGGCCCGACGAAGCCCGGCAACCTTCCTCACGAGTGAGGATGGTGCCAATGCCGCCAG
>JBBSFO010000872.1:0-2006 GCA_038238655.1 Thermomicrobiales bacterium
CGCGTGCGGATGGTATACTGAGGGGAACGGGGTCGCCTGGCAAGGGCACGGCCCCACCGCGCGAGTGGAGAATACACATACGATGGAACTTTTCGGTATCGGCGCGCCAGAATTGATGGTCATCCTCGTCATTGCGATCGTCATGTTCGGGCCGGACAAGATCCCGACGATGGCCGCGCAGGTGGGGAAGACGATCCGCGACTTTCGACGCTACACGAGCGAATTAACCAAGGAATTTGATGCGGCTACCGGTGACTTGCGGAAGGAATTCCAGAACATCGCGGGAGATCTGCGCGGCGAACTGGAGGCGACGCAGGCCGATTTGCGGAGTCAATTGGACCTGACCGATGTATTCAAGATGGATTCGGGAAAGGAAACCGTTGCCGTGACTGGCGGCACGACGAGTGAGCCAGCTGTCGCGCTGGCAACGGCGGCCCTTGGCGGCGGTAGCGCGACGACGATTGTGGAGCAGCCCGAAACGATTACGGTGACGACGCCGTACGCGGATGCGCTCGCGGCACAAGCGGACACCGAAACAGCGTCGGTGGAGACTCCGATCATACGTGCGGCGACCAAGGCCGATCCTTTTGCCGATCTCGTTTCCCTCGTTGTCGAGCAGCCCGCGATTGAACCCGCGACGATCAGCGATACGTCGGTGGCGCCGGAGCGTGTCGTGGCATTGGCGCCGGCGCTCGCTATTGACGAGATGGCGACGCCTGCGACGAACGGTCATCGCAAGGTCGTTGGTGGGAGTGTCGCTGGGAGCAAATATAGCCGCCGGAAGTCAGCGTAACAGCGCAGTGGCATCCCGTTCTACCGTCGGCGCATCAATAATCGGGATCGGGAATGTATCGAGTGCGATCAGTCGTTCCAGAGCGGGCCACACCTCCGGTCGCTTGTGCACGCGGGTTGGGCGACCGGAACGGTCAATAAAAATATGATCCGTAAAGCCGGTCGCGAGATGGGTCGCCATGCCCTCGTAGATGCGATGCACCTGATAGCCGAATCGAACGCGTACGCCCGTGAGGATTTCAACGCGTGTGCCGATGGCGAGCAGGTCATCATAACGCGCCGCGAGGCGAAACTGCGCGCCGCACTCCTTGATGGGCATCTGAATGCCGTGCATTTCCAAATCCGCATACGTCATTCCCGTCGCGCGCACCAGCTCACACCGGCCAATCTCGAAATAGGCAAAGAAGTTGCTGTGGTAGATGAAGCCCATCTGGTCCGTCTCGGCGTAGCGCGTGCGGACCAGCGCGGGGCGGTGCGTCGTTGTGGTCATAATTTCCTCCATGGGCACGTCGCCGTGCGGAGTGTAGCACACAGATACATGTGTGCCCGTGGATAGCGCCAGCATTGTGCCTGACCGCCCGTTTGCGTTCACGCTGGAGGCGGTAGACCGAGGAACCGGGGCGCGCGCCGGACGATTTGTGACGCCGCATGGAACGATTCGCACACCGGCGTTCATGCCGGTGGGCACACAAGCGACGGTTAAAGCACTCGATCCCGACGACCTCCACGCGCTCGGTACGCAAATCATCCTTGCCAACACCTACCATCTCAGCCTCCGCCCCGGTGCGGAAGTCATTGCAGCGGCAGGCGGGCTACACCGATTCATGGCCTGGGATGGCCCGATCCTCACGGACAGCGGCGGCTTCCAGGTCTTCAGCCTCGGAGCACGACGGACGATAGATGACGATGGCGTGACCTTCCGTTCCCACCTAGACGGCAGCATGCGCCGCTTTACGCCCGAAAGCGTCATTGGCATGGAGGAGGCTATCGGGGCGGACATCATCATGCCGCTCGATGAGTGCGTCGCCCTGCCTGCCGACGATGCGGCGATCCGCGACGCGCTCTATCGGACCCAGCGATGGATGGAGCGTGCGCTGCGGGCGAAGCGCCGCGACGATCAAGCATTGTTCGCGATCGTGCAGGGGGGCTTGAATGACGCGCTGCGCCGTGAGGGTGCCACGTTCGCCGCGCAACTCGTCGTGCCCGGCATCGCC
>JBBSFO010000873.1:0-2003 GCA_038238655.1 Thermomicrobiales bacterium
CAGGGCGAGCAAACGGGGGATCAGATCGCCGCGCAACTGGCGGCGTTCATTGCTGGCGCACAGCGTAGCCTCGATCTGGCGCTCTACGATTTCCGCCTCAGCGATCCATTGAAAGCGGTCGTCGCAGGCGCCCTACGGGAGCGCGCTGCGGCGGGCGTCGCGATCCGCATCGCGTACGACGCCGACAAGCCGGAGCCGCCGCAGATCGCGCAGGGCATGGATCCCGCTCCGCCGGGTACAGGTGTAATGGTCCAATCACTCGGCTACCCGTTTCGTCGCATCGGCGGACCGAAACTGATGCACAACAAGTACATCGTCCGCGACCTCGCGGACGCGGAAACGACCGACGATGTTTCCGGCGCACGCGTTTGGACCGGCTCGACGAACTTCACCGACGACTCATGGAATGTCGAGGAGAACAATATCCTGCGTATCGCCTCGCCGGACCTGGCGCGGTTCTATGCCCGGGATTTCGCCGATTTGTGGAGCCAGGGCCAGATCGGCACGAGTGGTTCGTTCGACACGACGCCGGTCGGCCTGACGTACGGCGGCACGCCGCTGACCGCGCGCGTCTTCTTTTCGCCGGGGCGCGGTCAGCAGATTGACGACGAAGTAGCCCGGCGAGTAGCGGCGGCGCGGCGGCGCGTCCGTATCTGGAGCATGCTGCTCAACTCGGGCACGCTGATTTCCGCGCTCGGCGATCTGCTGTCCGCCGGGAATGTGCCGGTGAGCGGCGTCTATGACCGCACGCAAATGGCGAGCGTGCTGACGCAATGGCAGGACGTGCCGCACAATGTCTGGAAGATCGGCGCGGTGCGGCAAATCGTCGCGCAGGCGGGGCTGATCGGCAAGAACTCGACGCCCTACCGCCCCGATACGATCCACGATTTCATGCACGCGAAAGTGCTCGTTGTGGACGATACCGTGATTACCGGCTCATATAACTTCTCGCGCAGTGCGGAATTCAATGCGGAAAATCTGCTCGTGCTGGAAAACGCCGCGCTTGCCGAGCGGTACAGCGCGTTCGTAGATCATCTGATGGCGAAATACGCGGCGGGCAACCGACCGCTCTAACCGGGATCGGTGGAGGAACGACCATGACGGACGAAAACGGTTCCGATTCCGACCGACCGGAGATGGCGGCGGGCATGATCCCGAACATCACGCTCAATCGCGCGGCGACGCGGGGCGAACCGACCGAGGATCGCAAGCTGCTCTCGTGGACGGATCGCGACCGCGAGCGGGCGGCTGCGTTCACGCACAGCGATCCCTGGCGAGTCATGCGGATTACGGGCGAGTTCGTTTCGGGATTCGACGCGCTCGCCGGTATCGGCCCCGCCGTGACCGTTTTCGGGTCGGCGCGGACGCACGAAAGCGATCCGATGTACGGTGCGGCGCGCGCTGTCGGCGCGGAATTGGCAAACGCCGGGTTCGCGACGATCACCGGCGGTGGCCCCGGCATCATGGAGGCAGCGAACCGGGGTGCGATCGGCGCCAACGGCATTTCCGTCGGCGCGAACATCGAACTGCCCTTCGAGCAGGGAATCAACCAATACGTCAATCTGGCGCTCAATTTCCGCTACTTCTTCGTGCGCAAGACGATGTTCGTCAAATACGCGGAGGGGTTCATCTGCTTCCCCGGTGGGTTCGGCACGCTGGACGAGTTGTTTGAGTCCCTGACGCTCATTCAAACCGGCAAACTCGGCATGTTCCCCGTCGTGCTCTTCGGCCGGGCATACTGGCAGGGATTGCTCGACTGGATTTCGTCAACCGTTCTCGCGGAAGGGAAGATCAACCCGCCCGACCTTGATCTACTCACCGTGACGGACGATCCGGCGGAAGCGGTGCGGGTGATCGCCGATGCATACCGGCGCAGCGTCGCGACCCTTGACGGCGGGAGCGGCGTCCCCGCGACGTGGGATCCCGATCCAAAACCGCTCCACCCGGTCGCAACGAGTCAGTAATCGCCTGGGAGCGCAGGCGTTCCAGTCTGCCAGACCCAG
>JBBSFO010000874.1:0-2002 GCA_038238655.1 Thermomicrobiales bacterium
CGGGCGCCACCGGTGACCAGCGCCGCGCGCCCGCTCAGATCGAACATCGGCGTCCTCCTCCCCCTCCTCCTCGGCACGCGGCCACCGCGCACCGTCAGCATACCACCGCCGCGTCCCCAGGGGGAGCCGCCCAGGAATATCGCTGGCCTGGGCGCCCGCCGCGCTATACTCTGGAAAGGCGCGTAGCTGGCGAAGAGGGGGCAAACAATGGTGACCAGGGAAGGGCCGGCGGCATGGGCGGACTACCTGACCCTTGTCGAGACATGCCCATTGCAGTCCATCCACGATGATGAGCAGCTCACCCAGGCGCTCTCCGTCTGCGAGGCACTGATCAAGAAAGCGATCGCCCAGACGCTCACGGCGGGCGAAGAGGCCTACTACCTTGCCCTGACCGACCCCATCGAGATCTTCGAGGAACGCTATGGGCTTGGAAAAGAATACTTACCACGAACCTGCGGTTAAAACCGCAGGGCAGCGGACGGGGCGACTACAGGCGCGTCGCACGGCCGGAAAGGTGTTTCTTGGCAGATCGTCATGGCCCGCAGGGCCACCACCGGGCCATGAAAAGGGGGTGGCCCTATGCTGAAGGGACGACGGTGAGGACGCACGAAGGTCGGGTTTGGCTGGTGCTGCGAGCCCGTTTGGCAGATTGACCTGGGTGTCCCTAGGAAGCACCGACTGTTGCCTCCGTCAGGAGAGCACGCACTGCAGACTCTGCAACATGGACACTCCCGCGCACCGTCGACATGCGTAGTATGAGCAGACGGAGAGAAGAACAATGGTCGAGGTGGTCTATCCGCAGTGCTGCGGCGTGGATGTGCATAAGAAGACAATGGTGGCCTGTGTGATCGTGCCGGGGCCTGCGGGTCGCCCCGTCAAGGAGGTGCGCACGTTCGGGACGATGACCGAGGACCTGCTGGCATTGGTGGATTGGGTGGTGACCACGGGCTGCACGCATGTGGCGATGGAGAGTACGGGGAGTTTCTGGAAGCCCCTCTACAACCTGCTGGAGGGGGTGCGGGAGGTGCTGGTGGTCAATGCCGCGCACATCAAGGCGGTGCCCGGGCGCAAGACCGACGTGCGCGATTGTGAGTGGATCGCCGACCTGCTGCGCCATGGGCTGCTGCAGGCCAGCTTTATCCCCGACCGGCCGCAGCGCGACTTGCGGGAACTGACGCGCTACCGGACGAGCGTCGTGCAAGAGCGCAGCGCCGAGGTCAATCGGGTGCAGAAGGTGCTCGAAGGGGCCAACATCAAGCTGGCTGCGGTGGCCACGGATATCATGGGCGTCTCGGGGCGGGACATGTTGGCCGCCCTGATCGGGGGCACGACCGACGCGACGACGATGGCCCAGTTTGCCCGGGGCCGCATGCGCGAGAAGATCCCCCAGCTGGAGAAGGCCCTCACTGGTACCTTCGCCGCGCACCAGCGCTTCCTTGTCGCCGAACAACTCGCCCATATCGACTACCTCGACGCGCTGATCGAGCGCCTCAGCGCCCAGATTGCCGAGCGGGTGCAGCCGTGTGAGGAGGACATCGTCCTGCTGGACAGTATCACGGGCATTGGGCGCGCCACGGCCGAGGTGCTGGTGGCTGAGATTGGCGTGGACCTGCAGCGCTTTCCCAGCGCGGACCATTTGTGCTCCTGGGCCGGGGTGGTACCAGGCAACAACGAGAGCGCGGGGAAACGCAAGAGTGGCAAGACCCGCAAGGGCAGCCCCTGGTTGCGGGCTGCCCTGGTGGAAGCCGCCCACGCGGCAGGCCGCTCGAAAGACACCTACCTCGGCGCGCAGTATCGCCGCTTGGTCGCCCGCAAAGGCAAGAAGCGCGCCGCCGTGGCTGTGGCTCATAGCATCCTCACCATTGTCTATCATGTCCTCACCGACCAGAAGCCGTTCGCTGACTTGGGCGGCGACTACTTTGATCGCCGCAATCAGCAGGCCGTGCAGCGCCGTCTCGTCCATCGTCTGGAGTCCCTGGGCTATACTGTCTCCTTACAGCCC
>JBBSFO010000875.1:0-2000 GCA_038238655.1 Thermomicrobiales bacterium
GACCGACTGGCTCACCGATTGCCTTGCCCGGCAGCAGGCATGTGGACTCTTGTTCGAACAGGTCGAGCAACAGCAGTGCAGTACGGGGAAATGGGCGGCGCGGTGGCCCCCCGCCGAGATCGGCGAAACGGTGCGCACCCTGCGCGTTCGGCTTGCCATCCTCCGGCAAAACGCAGTGCGATCAGTGACGGATGAAGAGATCGAGTCGGTAACGATCGCCGCGCTCGCCGCCGATGTGCCCCAACTCCGGCTCCGCCCGCGCCATGAACGCCTCGTGCACGGCATCGCCGGTGAGGGGGTAGTCGTGGACCGGGGGTGTCCAGTGGACGAGCAGCAGGTGGCCGCCGGGTAGGAGATGCGCGACGATTGCATCCCGCGCGGCGACGAGGTCGGCCTGTGACCAGTAGTACCCCACCTCGGAAACGAGTGTCAGGTCAAATGACTGATCGGGATATTCCTGCGGCACCCGCAGGCGCGCGAACCGCACCTGCGGGAGATCGGCGCAACGCGCGCGCGCGCGGCGCAATGCCCGCGCGGAGACATCAACTGAGAGCAACGCATCGCACCGCGCGGCGAGGCGCGCAGTGAGTACCCCGATCGAGCAACCAATCTCGAACCCGGCCTGATAGCGCAACCGGGGCAACGCCGCAAGCGTCGCGTCGTACTTCGCGGCCTCATAAGCGCTCGTCTCGAATTGCCAGGGATCGTCGTGCGCATCGTAGATCGCTTCGAAGTATTCCGGCGGCAAGGACGCATCCGGCGGCTCAGCCATCGCCGCCGCCACCCCAGAGTTGATCCGCGCGCGGCGCGGATTCCAGCACGTACCGCCCCGCGCTCGCCAGTGCCGCATCGGGGGCGGGTTGACGCAAATACAAGGTCAGATCGCGGATGATCCGCTCGAAGGGATGCGGTGGGAGCAGTCCGCGCGCGCCGACCGTTTGTTCCGCCAAACGCATCGTATCGAGGCAGATGCGCTCAATCGCCGTGCGCGCCATATTGACGTAGGCAACGAATGTCTCGGCGTCGCCCGTGCCGCCCACAAACGGCGACCGATCCGCCAACGCGGCCGCGCCCCGCAGCCAGAGCGCGCCGCTTTCCACCGCGATGGCCATCTCGCCGACGCGGGTGCGCTGATACGGGTCGCCCGTCCGGTCGAGAGCGCGCAGATAGGTGCGTGTCGCATCGAGCAAGGCCATCGCGCCGCCGAGTTGGACCGCAGCAAAGCGGATCGCGCCGCCGGAAAACCACGGTTGCCGGTAATAGTCGCCGGGCACGCCGATCAGTGCGTCCGGCCCGAGTTCAACATCATCGAAGGCGATGCGGTAGCTTGCGGAGGCGCGCATACCGAGCGGATGCCACGACGACGGATCAATCTGCGTCGTGGCGCGCTCCATCGGCACGAGGCACATCTGCCATCCGCCATCGGGCAATGCGCCATTGACGAATGGCCGCGTCAGATACCCCGCGCCGGATGCGAAGGTCTTTGCCCCCGCGAGCCGATACGTGCCGTCCGCAAGCGGGGTGATCCGCACGCCATCGGCAGCCTCGGTATTCCAAACGCCGAAGAGCAAGCCACGCTCGCGGACATCGGCGGCGGCAGCGGCGCGTTGCGATGCGGAGCCGAAGTGATGGAGCAGGTGCAGGGCGTTGATGTGTCCTTCGTACAGCCGCCCGACTGCGAGATTGCCGCGCCCGCACTGCGCGAGTACGTCGAGGAGCGGCAGCGTCGTCCCCGGCGCGATGCCGAGGTCCATCCCGCCGAGCGTGCGCGGCAGTGGTGCGGCGAGCAGACCGGCATCCGCGATGCGGCGAAATTCCTCGCCTGGGAATGCGTCGTCGTAATCAATCACCGCCGCATGCGCGGCACAAAATTCGGCGATCGCGACCGCCCGCACAACGAGAGCGCGACATTCTTCGTGGTGCGCAATCTCCGAGGGCACGATGGGGGAAGAAGATGAAGCGAGGATAGCGTCCCTCCGATTCTCTTAATATGGCAAGGC
>JBBSFO010000876.1:0-1995 GCA_038238655.1 Thermomicrobiales bacterium
CCGCCTTCAAGAACCCGCGCCGGCTCGTCCGCAAGGTCCGCCGGAAATCGGCGCACCCGATCGTCTCCAGGTCCCTGCCGAAATTCATGGCGGCGCTCCTGATCGCGTTCGGTCTGCGCCCATCGTAAACGCGCCCTCGTCCGCTGTCCAACAATAATGCAACATCCGAGCCGGGGCTAGGCGCAATACCGTTCAAACGACGATGACGATGGAATCGCGGAACTCCTTTTGCGGCTGGGGGTAAGCGTAGTGTTCCGGCCGCTTCTTTTTCCAACTGCTCATCTTCCTTTTGATTACGCGCGGGTTGATCCGGTTGCGCCGCGGCTCCAGGCGCTCCTCGCCGATCTCGGCGATCAGGTCCCGACGCCAACGCCCCCGCCCGCGGTCGCTGTCCGGGCAGTCGGCCAACCGGCAGCGGAGGATCTTCAGCGCGTTGGTGAACGACGCCCGCCGCGGCTCGATTTGCCCTTCCGCCGCCGCCGCCTGCATCAGCGTGCGTATGACGTAATGACCGATCAGCAATCCATACAACTCCTGCACCGCCCCCCGCGGCGTCCGGCTGCGCAGCACCGGCCGTTCGCGCTGGTGCGTCTTCAGTTCGTCGATCGCCAATTCCTCCTCCCAGCGCTCGTGGTACAGCACGATCAGCTCCGTCGCCGGGTGCTCGTCGGCGTCGAGCAAGGTCGTCAGCAGCCGGTGCGGCTGCCCCGAGCCGGCGCGTCCCGGGTCGTGGAACGTGTACTCGACGATCCGCACCATGATCCCGTCCCGGTCCTTCCGCCGGTGCGCCGGCGACGGGTAGAGCTTCGCCAGGTAGGAGCCGTCCTTCAGGACGCGGACGGGGTTGAAGATCAAGCCTGTCTTGACGCGGGCGAGCAGGTGCGTGCCGCGGCCGAGGACGTCCCGGACCAGGTCGTAGCTCAGGAAGCCGCGGTCCCAGAGCAGCAGCATGCCGGGTTCCAGGAAGCGGATCAGGTAGGGGGCCATGCCGATCTCGGCGCGGCGCTGCGGCTTGATCAACCAGCGCCAGAGCACGTGGCTGCCGACCTCGCACAGCGCGAGCACGCGCGCCTGGGGGAAGGCGGCCGCGGAGCGACCGTTCTTGTGCCGTCCGAAGGCGCGGACGTTGGCCGGCGAATCGGGGAGGTCGACCACGAACCCGTCGAGCGCCATGAGCCGCATGCGGGCGTAAAAAGCGGCCGGCGTCGTCGGCGTGCCCAGGAGTCGGACGACCGACTCGGCGAGCCGCCGCAAGGGCGCGACGCCGAGTCGCCGCCGCGCCTCGCAAAGAGTGGATCGGCCCGGCGTCGCGCCCTTGCGGTAGGGCTGGAGCCATCGGAAGACCTGGCGGTGGCTGTCGCGGCAGAAGAGGCCCAAGGCGATGACAAACCAGACCATGAACCAGCCCGGCAGTCGGGTGCAGCGGCCCCGATCGAGCCCGGTGGCGCGGAGGACGGCTTCCACGTCGGCGCGGGGGATGATACGGTGCAAGGCGCGAAGTCGCTCGCGCGTGGGCAATGCCGCCTCGGCGGCGGACTCTGTGGCGAGGTCGATCATCGTAGCCTCCTTGCCGGAATGGTGTTGTGGCAAACCCATCCTGGCAGGAGGCTTTTCTATTCACAAGGCCGATTGAACGGTATTGGTCGTAGGCCCCCGGTTCACCGGGGGTTGGACTTGACGCCGTCCCTCCCCTCGCTCCGCCTCAGCCCCGTTTACGGGGCTTTTCCCTCCGTGGCTTGAGCCGCCGATCGCCAGGGGCTGAAGCCCGGCACGTCGGGAACCCCCGTGAACGGGGCTGAAGAGTGGACGAGCGAGGCGGGCGCCGCGGCGCAACCCCCGCTCAAGCGGGGGCCTACGACCAATACCGTTCAAACGACGATGACGATAGAATCGCGGAACTCCTTTTGCGGCGGGGGGTAAGCGTAGTGTTCCGGCCGCGTGATTTTTCAAATTAGAGATATTCTTTTTTGTTCGAGAGGGGGGTTCACGTTTAGA
>JBBSFO010000877.1:0-1972 GCA_038238655.1 Thermomicrobiales bacterium
CTAACGCGGGGCGGTGTATTCCTCGAAGGGCGCGAAGTCGAGATTGTGCCTGGCGAAGAAAGCGGGAAGGATGGCGCGCTCGGCTGTCGGCGTCGTGCGGATCCAGCCGACGCATACCGCCTCCAGGCTAATCATGTCGGCGAGTTGGTAGCGGGATTGCCCGCGCGCGAAGGCTTCCGTCGCTCGCCGCACGCTGTTCTCGCGCGCCACCCGCTGCTCCTCCGGCAGGTCCGCGAGGAATTCCGCGAGTTTGTCGTTCGCCTCGTCTGCCCATCGCGTCCCGCCCGCACTCGTAATGCTCATCGTTCCGCCCCCTTCGCCACAACGTTGTGGAATCCGATTCCGGTTCCGATTCCGATTACGGCGGAAGGATGCGGGAGCGAATGCCCGGCGTCAAGAGGAGACGAATAAGAACGTTACCGTGATATTGACAATACGCGCAAACCTTCGACAATAAACGGGTAAGGAGCGGAACGATGGAACAGACAATTTCACCGGATCAAACAACCGAGGACTGCATTGTCAGTCGCGATCCCCGTATTCTTGGCGGGCAGCCGATTGTCGCGGGGCAGCGCATTCCCCTCCGGTTTATCATCTCATTCGGCGACACGCCGGAAGGACATCGCAGCGCGCAGGAAAATTATCCGACGCTCTCCCTTCAGCAAATCGAAGCGGCCTTTGCATACTGGCGTGCGCATCCAGAAACCGCTGCCTGGTAGATGCGCTCGCTCAGCGATCTCTGTATTCCTGACAGCGTCTACCACTACTTGCGGCAGCGTGGTTGGGGCATTGTCCGCGCTGATACCTTCAACCTCGTCGGACAGCCCGATGAGAATGTTTGGGCATATGCCCGTCGCGAAAATCGGGTACTCCTCAGCGGGGACGATGACTTTCGTGGCGTGCGGCAATTTCCGCTCAACAATCATCCCGGTTGCATCATGATTGACACAAGCAAAGGTCGAAGCGAGGGCGAACAGGTGATTGAGTTGATGATTCGTACCCTTGCTACAGCGTTACCGCATCTCCCGTCACATGCTGAAATGCGAGAGACGAAAGTCTCCCTCTCTGCAAACAGTGGTATACAGATGTTCCAGGACGGATCGCAACAAACCCTCTACCGCCTCACGTAAGTCGAACGTTAGCTCAACGCGTCCCGGTCGTTGCGGCGACGGGTTCGCCCACGCGGACGGGCGTTTCGGACGGGGCGGCGGATGGCTGGTTCGGGATAGCGCAGAGGAAGCGGAGGGGCATCGTGCCCGTGTTGCGAAACTGATGCAACTCATTCGGCGCGGTGTAGCAGGAATCCCCGGCGCGGAATGGCACCGCGCCATCTTCTCCAACAATCTCGCCCTCGCCTTCGAGGATGTAGACTTCGTGCTCCCACGGGTGGAAGTGGGAATGCGCGGCGCAGCCCACGGCGACCTCGAAGTGGCGGAGCGCGAAGGTCGGCGCGCCCGTCGCGGCGGTAAAGATTTCCCGCAGTGTGACACCCGACGTACCATACGCTCCGACCGGCTGCGGTGGCACCGCTGTCGTTTCTACCACACGCATCGTTCCGCTCCTTTCACCTGCTTCCGAATCATCGTATGTGTCCATCATACCCATTCACTGCGCCGCATGCGACCGGAATCATTCGTGCGGCGTGGTATCTCTTTCTCCAGGTAACGGCGGATATCGCCTGTGGTCTGCACGCTGTGCGCCCTCGCTCGCACCGGGATGCTCTGTGCGGCGTCATCGGCCAGCAGATTACGTAACTCCCCCAGGGACGCAATCCGCACTACTCCTGTGTCAAGTATCGCAATGCCACCGCCGCGTGCATGGCGACGCCGGTTGCGAGGGCGTCATCGTCCACGTCGAAGCGGGGGTGGTGATGGCCGTAGGTTTTGCCCGTCGCCTCGTTACGCACGCCGAGGCGATAGAACGCGCCCGGCGCGGCGTTGATGAAGTAGGACATGTCCTCCGCACCCATCCC
>JBBSFO010000878.1:0-1971 GCA_038238655.1 Thermomicrobiales bacterium
ATGCCGCATCCGCCAAAACGGGCCGGGCGCTCAGTTCTTCCCACGAGTGATAGCGATCCTCACGGAACACGCCGTCTACGAACGGGAGCAGGTGGAGCGTCGCACCGAGGGCCACCGCCGCCGCCTCGTCCTCGCTGCGCCGCGTTGCCAATGCCTCGGCGACGCTGGCCACGCCCCACTCCGCGAGATGCCACCGCGCGTACGGCGTGAGCGGCATCGCTGCGGGCGGTGCACCGGCAAAGATTGTCGCGATGCCGACCACCTTCCCTGCTGCAACCAGCCGTGCAACCTCCCCGCCGCACGAGAGCGCGACATCATCGAAGTGCGGTGCGAGGAAGAGATGCGTGACGGGCATGGGAAACCTCACCCCCCAGCCCCCTCTCCATCGCAATGGAGAGGGGGAGCAAGTAGGAAATGTAGGGGCGCATGCGATGCGCCCTCCCGATTCTCAGTTCGTCGTGATCGGTTGCGCGCCGCACAATGCCTCGACGGGTTGGCCGATGATCGTCTCGACCTCGACCATCAGGGTACGGATTTTGGCCTCGGTGCGGAGAATCAGGGCATAGCGCGCGGCATTGGACCGCGCGCGATACCGCTCCCGCACCGAGGCGCAGCGATCGGCGAGGAGGACGACGCCGTCGTAGTGCGCGAGGCCGTCCGCTATGGTGACGGACTTTTCTTCCCAGGAGTGCGGGCGGTAGTCAGCCGGGGGCCACCCAACAGATGCCGCTTCCTCGGCGTCCATCCCACCGCTGCTGTGGACGACGCAGAAGCGTGCGAGCAGTGGCTGACCGAGCGCGAGCAGCATCTGAGAACCCTCCCAGCAATGCATGATGCCGTCGTGCGTCACGTCGCGCCCGATATCGTGCAGGAGGCCGCCTGTCCGTGCCAGCGCCGGGTCAACCTCCACCCCGGCAGCGACGAGCGCGTCCGCGATCTGTCCTGCCAGCCGCGACACGGTCATGCTGTGCGCACCCCAGGTCTCGTCAAGCGGAACGTACTGCGCCAACAGGTCGCGCGCTGCGTGTTCCGACAAGACCGTTTCCGTTATCAATTTCTCATCCCTTCCGTATGACACGGTCGCCCGTGGCAGTGTACAATACCGCCATGCGATTGCCCTCAACAGCCCCTGTCTCCATGCCGCCTGCGCGACTCGCCGCCTCCCCGTGGAACCGGCAACTACTTACCGGTCATCGCGGCGCGGCTGCCTACGCGCGCGCGAACAGCCTTGCCTCGTTCCTGATGGCGATTGAGATGGGCGCGGATGTCCTCGAATGCGACGTGCGAGTGACCCGAGACAACGCACTCGTCCTCGCGCACGACGGGATTATCGGGCATGGGCGGAGCGTCGCACGGATCGCGTGGGAGACGGAAGCGAATCTGCGGGCGCGCGTTCCCGATCTCCTGTCGCTCGCCGATCTGCTGCCTGTCGTGCAGGTGTACGACCTCCTCCTCAATGTAGACCTCAAAGTACCCGAGGCGGAAGTCGCGCTTGTCGGCATGCTGACCGCGTACGGCATGCTGCACCGGACGGTCGTTACCTCACGCGCGTCATACCAACTCCGGCGGCTGCGCGCGCTCGCACCGGGGTTGCGGTTGGGGCTGTCAAAGGGATCAAGCCCGCCGCACGGCCCGCACGGTGCGCCGGAATGGGCGGCGCTTGTCAGTCAGCGTCCACTCTTACCGCGCGTCTTGCCCGATATCCTCCGCCGTGCCCGCGCCGACGCCGCCTATCTGCAACACCGACTTATTACCCCGCCACTCGTCGCCGCGCTGCATCGTGCGGGCTTCGCCCTTGCTGCTTGGACGGTGGACGGGCCGGAAGACGCCGAACGGCTGATCGGCTGGGGCGTAGACGGTATCACCACCAACCGGCCCGATCGCATCCGTCCGTTGATCGCGACGATCCCGAACGGAACTTCACGATGACAAGGGAGGAAGTATGGTTGTGACGATTCTTGCGGAAGAACC
>JBBSFO010000879.1:0-1970 GCA_038238655.1 Thermomicrobiales bacterium
CCAAGAGCACCAAGGACACCAAGGAAATGAAAAACCCTTCTCTTCTTGGTGTTCTCCGTGCTCTTGGTGTCTTGTATGTTGCACGCTCGCTGCATCTTCGCACGTCAGCAGGGCAACTGACCGTCGTACGTACGAGTTTTTTACTCCCCCTTCCCCGGTGGGGAAGGGGGCTGGGGGGTTAGGGCGAACAGAGCATCTTGGTGGTTCAAAAACCATTCTGCTCGCGCGATTCAGGGGTTGCGAACGGCGGGTGCGCCCGGCGCGTGCGGGGCGCTGATGAGGTCGTTGCGCAGGTAGCCCGTCACGGTGAAGGAGGTGCCGGTGTCCAGCGGGCCAGCGTGGCCGCTGTACGTCACGCGCGTCCAGCGGGTCGTGCCGTCCGCCCCGCGGATATTCGCCTCCAACACGGGCACCTCTCCGGAGACGTAGACGCTCGTCTGGATCCAGGGCTTATGCATTCTCGGTCACCGGGATGCCGAGGAGGGCGAGGACTTCCTTGGGATGACCGCTATAGTAGCGTAATCGCTCGGCAATCGTGCGCCATCCCGCCCGATGCAGCACGCTGACGACGGTATCGCGCAGGATCGCCATGATGCTCGGCCCATTGCCGGTGTGGATCAGGCTGCGATCTTCGCCTAACGTCACATCCTTGACGTAGTGGAGACCATTCTCGATTTGCCAATGCCCGCGTACCAACGCCAACAGGCGCGGCGCATCGGCGATGGCGGGCGGCAGACTGGTGATGCCGTAGCGCACCGCCTGCTTCGTTGCTCCCCCTTCCTGCCAACATCGCTCGACCATGAAGACTTGTGCTACCCCCGGCCAGTCGAGATAGTCGTTCAACTCCGTCGAGGCAGTCATGCGGCGCTGCTCATCCCGCCCATGCCCGCGCTCCTCGCTCACTACCTCGCGCATGTCCCAGGCGGGCAGGCTCGCCGCGCGCAGGGCGACGTCGGCGCGGGAGGCGAAGAGGGTGACGATGTCCCGGTGCAACTGGGGCTGGTTCTCCTTGACGATCAGGAGATAATCGCCCCCGGCGTCGCCGACCTGCGCGCAGAGTGTGCGCTGGCAGAAGAGGGCATCGCCAGTCGCCACCCGCCCGCGCCAGTCGAGGCGGGCGATCAGGCGCGGCGCGACGGTCAGTTCCGCTTCCGCCTTCTCCGCGTGACCGACGATCTCCTCCTGGGCCAGGACCGCCCCCGCATCGTGGCTGCACGCGGTCAGGGCATGGACGGGACAGCCGGTCGGCGTCGCGAAGGCGAGGCGACCACGCTGCGCCTTGCCGTCGATGGCGACCCCTGCCGCGCCGCGCCGCTGGGGAGCAGGGGGATCGTGCGCTGCACCATGATCGGTCAACGCGGTCGAGAGCAGGGCGGGATCGAGGCGGCGGAAGAGGCGGTGGAAGGTCGATTGGTGCGGCGTCACCCCCTTCGGAAAGCCCATCGCCCGCTTGCTTGCCGCATCCTGCTCCGCCCCCCACTGAGCAATCGCGAAGGGAGAAAGATGGTTGGCAAGCATCGCGGCAACGGCGAGGGTGAGCAGGGCGGCAACGGTGAAGCGCTGCCCTTGTCGAGAGCGTGGATCGCGGACTGCGGCGAACGCATCCACGAGCGCAGGGGGAATGATCGGTGGCGTGATCGCAGCAGTTGCATCGGACGACAAAGAGTGCGTAGATGGCATCGTGCGCTCCTTTGATCGGCTTTTCGTGTCAGCAACGAAATCCTACCAAAGTGGCGCACTTTCATAATCGCGGGTGCTCGCTCCGAGAATGCATAAGCCCTGTGCTTATGGGAGCAAAGGATTGACCGGCGTTCAAAAGCGTGATACATTAGATGAGAACATTTCGGCAGGTCGAAAAGGAACGGGGTGGGGGTTCTCCATGAAGGTGACGTTCGATTCCGGCCGAGGATACTCTGTTCTGGTCGCGTTTCGGTTCGTTCTGCCATTGATGCTCGCGATAGTGATCGCTC
>JBBSFO010000880.1:0-1962 GCA_038238655.1 Thermomicrobiales bacterium
TACATCTCCCCCTACTTCCTCACCTCGCAGAGCGAGCGGCAGGAAGCGGTCATCGAGGACCCCTACATCCTGATCACGGACAAGAAAATCTCCGCCGTCTCGGACATGCTCCCGGCGCTGGAGAAGATCCTCCAGATGTCCAAGAACATCGTCATCGTCGCGGAAGACGTTGATGGTGAGGCGCTCGCGACGCTCGTCGTCAACAAGCTGCGCGGTACGATCAACGGCCTCGCTGTCAAGGCCCCCGGCTTCGGTGATCGTCGCAAGGAAATGCTGCGCGACATCGCCGTCCTCACCGGTGGCGAAGTGATCTCCGAGGAGACGGGCCGCAAGCTCGAGAACGTCACGGTCGCGGACTTCGGTCGCGCCCGCCGCGTCGTTTCCACCAAGGATGACACAACGATCGTGGACGGCGCCGGTTCGGACGACGAGATCAAGGGCCGGATCGAGCAGATCCGCGCGCAGATCGAGACGACGACTTCCGACTTCGACCGCGAGAAATTGCAGGAGCGGCTGGCGAAGCTTTCCGGCGGCGTCGCGGTCATCAAGGTCGGTGCGGCGACGGAGACTGAACTGAAGGAGAAGAAGCATCGCGTCGAGGACGCGCTCTCGGCCACCCGCGCGGCGGTTGAGGAGGGCATCGTCCCCGGTGGCGGCGTCTCGCTCGTCAATGCGGTCCAGGCGCTCGACAGCGTCGAGGCGAAGGGCGACATCATGACCGGTGTCAACATCCTCCGTCGCGCGCTCGAAGAGCCGATGCGCGGTATCGCGCAGAATGCCGGCCTCGACGGCTCGGTCGTTATCGAGACGGTCCGCCGCCACAGTGCGGACGGCGGCTCGAATATCGGCTACGACGTGATCACCGGCCAGTACGGCGACATGATCAAGCTCGGTATCACGGACCCGGTCAAGGTCACCCGCTCGGCGGTCGAGAACGCCGCCTCCATCGCGGGGATGATCCTCACCACCGAGGCCCTGATCACGGACATCCCCGAGAAGTCCCAGGCCCCGGCGATGCCGCAGGGCGGCATGGACTACTAAAAAGTGCTAAGTACTGAGTACTGAGTGCTGAGTACGAAAGCCGAAGCCCGCTCCCAGCAATGGGGGCGGGCTTCCTTTTTGTTCGCGGGATGGTGTGGATTTATCTCATGATGCGCGCGGAAGATGTTCTCGAAGTCGTAGGCTGTCTCGACGTAGTCGGTGTCGCGGTGTGGCTTGATGGCGGGTGGGGCGTGGATGCGCTGCTCGGCGAAGAGACCCGCCCGCATGGCGACCTGGATATCGTAATGGCGATAGGGCATCTGGACGCGGCACGGGACGCCTTGCGCGACTTGGGATTTGTACTGGCGATTGACGAGTTACCGACGCGCTGTGTCCTTCGCGATCCCACGGATCGGCGGATTGACGTGCATCCCGTTACCTTCGACCGTGAGGGTGGCGGTATCCAGCAGCAACCGGATGGCAGCGCCTTCATCTATCCGCCCGAAGGGTTGACCGGCACCGGGACAATTGCAGGGCAGCCCGTCCGCTGCCTAACGCCCGAATTGCAGTAGCGCTGCCACCTCGCCTACGAGCCGGACGAAGACGACCGCCACGACATGCGGCTGCTTTGTACGCGCTTCAACCTTGCATTACCGGAAGCCTATAACATTCCCTGACCTCTCAGGAACGTGTTCCCCTCTCCCGCCGTAGCGGGGGAGGGGAGATTCACCCCTTGTACCCGCCAATCAGCGCGTGCCCTGCCGCTGCCCAGAAAACGTCCACGCCCGTGAAGCCCACATCCACGAGCCAGCCGAGTTGTTCGAGGACGGTGGACGGTTTATCGAAATCCGGCTCCGGGTAGTCGAAGATATTCCAGTGGTCGGCCTGGAACTGGTCGAAAATAGCGAGATCGCCGGTGAATGCCAGCGATTGGCGGCGAACGGCGTCGGTGTAGCCGCGCGACATGGCGCGTCGCCCCCA
>JBBSFO010000881.1:0-1960 GCA_038238655.1 Thermomicrobiales bacterium
AAGTGACGCGCGAGGCGGGCGTGATGACGACGTGGGGTTTCGTCACCGCGTGGACGCGCAAGGAGTAAGGCCCGACGGGCGGCGGACGGATGTGACTGGCACTGCGATGTATCAACAAGCTGAAGTGATATGTGAACCACCACGACAGCGAGAAGGGATACGTACGCAGCGGGCGCGGAGATCGCAGAGGACACGGAGGATTGAATTTTTCCTTTCCTCTGCAGACTCCGCTCCCGCTGCGTTCGCTTCTTCTCACACAATTCTAAGTAGACATAATGCAGAGGGCGTGCGATACTGCGGCCCGTAACGGACGGGGGTTGCATGTCCGTACATACGGACGGGGAGTTTGCTACACTTGCGGCATGGAGAGCAGCATGCGTTCCTGTCTGTGGCAAATGGGAAGTGGAGTGGGCGTGGGAAAATCCGCATGGTTACGACGTGCGACGACGCGTTGGGCGCGCTGGGGCGTCATCCCACTCATGGCGGCGCCGCTCCTGCTCGGAGCGTGCGGGAAGGATCAGGGCGAAACGGGCGTCAAAGTGATTATCACCCCCGCGCCGCCGACGCCGACGAGCGTTGCGCGCAGCCTCACCCCGCCACCGACGCTCGCAGCATCCACCGCCGTGACCTTTCCGGCCAATGCACCGACAATCACGAACGCAACCGGTAGCCAGTTGATCGCGGGCGTCAAAGCGAAGGTGAAAGATAGCGCGGATGGACTGGTCTTGCGCGAATCGCCCTCGACCAAAGCGAAGTCGCTGGAATCGCTCGCGGCGGGCACAGAATTGAACGTCCTCCAGGACCCGCAGGAAGCCGAAGGGCGGACGTGGGTGAAAGTCGGCCACGGCGGCAACCAGGGTTTCGTGGCGGCAGAATTCGTTGATCGGATTAAATAAGCAATGAGCAGCGAACGGGAAGTAACGAGTCACGAGTCACGAGTCACGAGAACGAGGTCGGGGCGTGGTCATCGCTCGTTACTCGTTACTCGCTACTCCTTACTCGTTCTGCTGCTGGCGGCATGTGGTGGATCGAAAACGCCGCTCGCACCGAACGCCAGTGTGCCGCCTGTGAGTGTGTCACCGACCGTTGCGGTACGGGTGGCACCGACCGCTGGCGTCGTGACGCAGGTTCCGGGCGTGAAAGTCCCGACGAGCGCCGCGCCAAGCCCCGCCTCGCCGTTGCCTGCGAACCCGAATGAGCCGGTCGCGACGAGCATCACCGAGGTCGGATCGGCGGACGCGCGAACCCTCAACCCAATCCTGATCGCCGATCCGACCTCGCTGGCGCTTTCGCGCCTCTTCTTCAGTAGTCTCGTCAATCTCAGCCCGAAAGATGGCGCGCCATCGCCCGATCTCGCCGAAGCATGGACGGTCTCGGACGACGGCCTGACCTATATCTTCACGCTGCGCCCGAAGGTGCGCTGGAGCGACAATCAGGACTTGACTGCGGACGATGTCGTCTACTCCTACAATTTGTATTTGAACCGTGACGCAAACTCGCCGCGCTACAACACCGCCTACGCGGTCGTCGAGAGTGTGAAGATGGTCAACGACCGTACTGTGCGATTCAAACTCCGCTTGCCGACGGCCAGTTTCCTCAC
Organism: Thermomicrobiales bacterium; assembly: GCA_038238655.1. Lineage (GTDB taxonomy): Bacteria > Chloroflexota > Chloroflexia > Thermomicrobiales > JALYUS01 > JALYUS01. The sequence continues at coordinate 1,601 of JBBSFO010000881.1, forward strand.
CGATGTCGCGACCTTCGGTATCGTGCCGCAACATAGCCTCGTTAATACCCAACCGGCGGACCTCGCGGCGAGCGATTTCGGCACGACGAGCAATATCGTTGGGACCGGCCCGTTTCGGATGGTGCGCTGGCTGCGCTCAGAGCGGATGGAGGCAGACGCTAACCCCACGTACCATCTTGGGGCGGTTGCCTCCCCGCACTACACCTACATCGTCCTGCCGACCGATGACGCCGTGCGCGACGCGCTGGCGAACGGCAAGGCAGACTTCGGCATCGTCTCGCCCATTGTGCAGCGGGGACTTTCGAACACACCGGGCGTCAAACTGACGATGTACGATACCTATGACATGACCTACGTCGG